>JBMTYA010000109.1:0-5164 GCA_049454015.1 Ilumatobacteraceae bacterium
ACCCACCACATGATCACGCTGCTCCACCAAATGATCACGCGCCGCCTCCAACTGCGACACCTTCTCCGCCAGCCACCCCTCACGCTGACCCAACTCCGCAACCTGCTGATTCAACCGGCGCTTCGTCGACACAAACTCCGCCACCTGACCCTCGGTATACCGACTGAAATCCTCATACTTCATCCGCAACCCATGCGACTCCTCCAACAACTCATCAACGAGCTCCTGCAATTCAGTGTTGGGGCGTTTCTGGTGTTTCATAAGAGACCACGGTATCCCACCTCTGTCTCGTATTCAAAGACGTTGGTCTCCCGTACTGACGACATTCGGGGTGCAAGTGAATGATCTGTTAACTGCACGACGCCACCCTTCATCAGGGTTGCCCCACATCACGGTGCCCGACCACTCGTGTCCCTGTTTCCCTCACGGGTAGCCTTGCGCTGTGCTCAGCGGCTCAATTGTCGTGGTTGGGGGCTGTGGCCACGTGGGTTTGCCGCTGGCCATCGTGCTTGCCGACAAGGGCCTCAGGGTGTGTGCATACGATCTGAATTCCGACGTTGTAGCCCAGGTCAACGCAGGCCATATGCCCTTCGACGAGCCCGGGGCTCCCCAACTCTTGCGTCAGGTGCTTGCCTCAGGCATCTTTCGCGCCAGTGATGACCCTCACGTCGTCAGTCAGGCTGAACACATCATCGTCGTCATCGGCACGCCCGTTGATGAACACCTCAACCCTGACCCCTCAGCAGTGGTCAATGCGATTGCCGACATCAGTAAGCACTTCGTGTCGGGGCAGCATCTTGTGCTGCGAAGCACCATCTACCCCGGCGTCACCCGCATGGTTGAGCAACTCATCGACCAACTCGGCCTCGACATCGACGTAAGTTTTTGTCCAGAACGAATCGCTGAGGGCAAGGCGCTCGAAGAGCTCGAGTCGCTGCCACAAATCATCTCGGGTCGCACTGATCAGGCCCGTCGGCGAGCGAGAGACCTCTTCTCCCATCTGTCTAAACAGCTGATTGAGACGACTCCAGAAGAAGCCGAGCTCGCCAAACTCTTCACCAACACCTGGCGCTACATCAAGTTCGCAGCGGCAAATCAGTTTTTCATGATTGCCAATGACTTCGGGCTTGACTTCGAGCGCATTCGGCACGCAATCACAACTGATTACCCTCGCGCTGCCGACATGCCGCGACCGGGTTTTGCAGCAGGACCGTGCTTGTTCAAAGACACCATGCAGCTGGCCGCATTCAATAACAACAACTTTGCCCTCGGTCACTCAAGCATGCTCGTCAACGAAGGGCTTCCGTTGTACCTGGTCTCTCGAATCGAGCGGGATCACGATCTCGCTGCTCTCACCGTTGGAGTTCTTGGCATGGCATTCAAAGCCGAGAGTGATGACACTCGCTCAAGCCTGAGCTACAAGTTGAAGAAGATTCTGGAGTTCAAGGCCAAGAGAGTGTTGTGTGCTGATGCAAACGTCAGCACTGACCCACATCTGATCTCTGAACAGCAGCTGCTCGACGAATCCGACCTCATCATCATCGCAGCGCCTCATGCCCGATACCGGTCGCTGGTGAGCAAGAAGCCCATCATCGACATTTGGAATGTGCTTGGCAACGGAACGAGAGTGTGAACACGCCTCGCGTCAGCATTGTGGTGCCCGCCTATAACGAAGGTGATTCGGTGCGACCAGTGCTTGAGCGACTTCGTGAGTCGGTCGCGTTGCCTTTTGAACTACTGGTGGTGCATGATTCACCTGACGATACGACGGTGCCAACAATTCGCGACTTTGAACGAACAGACTCGCGAATTCGACCAGTACTCAACACCTTTGGGCGCGGTCCGGCCAATGCGATTCGATACGGAATGTCGGTCGCGGCCGCACCTGTAGTCGTCGTCACCATGGCTGATGGCTGCGATGATCCCACTCAGATCGATGCACTCACGCGCCTCGTGGAGCGTGGAGTCGTAGTCGCCTGTGCGAGTCGCTACGCCCGCGGCGGACAGCAGGTCGGCGGCCCATTCATCAAAGGGATGATCTCGCGCCTCGCTGGGCTGTCGCTCTACTGGTTTGCCCGAGTAGGCACCCGTGATGCCACCAACTCGTTCAAGGCCTATTCCACTGCGTTTCTTCGTGAAGCCCGAGTCGAGAGCGACCAAGGTTTCGAAATCGGCATTGAGATGGTTGCTAAGGCGCGTCGCCGTCGACTTCCGGTCGCCGAAGTCCCCACTATCTGGCTTGACCGCACGTTCGGGGTGTCGAACTTCAAGTTGTGGTCGTGGATTCCACGCTACGTAAAGTGGTACGTTCACGCATTCGGACGAACCAAGACATCACAAGGGAGCAACTGACGCATGGCACGAGTACTGGTCACCGGATCTGCTGGATTCATTGGCGGTTATGTTGTTGAGGCGCTATTGGAACGCGGCCACCATGTCGTTGGTGTCGACAACTATTCCAAATACGGTCGACTCACCAAGAGTTACGACTCTCACCCTGACTATGAGTTCCACGAGGGTGATGTGCGTGATGCCGACACGGTCTTCCAGCTTCTCGATGGTTGTGACCACCTCATCGCTGGTGCGGCTCTCATCGGCGGCATCAGTTACTTCCACGCCTATGCCTACGACCTTCTCGCGACCAACGAACGAATCATCGCGTCGACCTGTGATGCGGCAATCAAGGCTCACCGGCAGGGCAAGTTGCAGAAAGTCACCTACCTCAGTTCATCGATGGTCTTCGAAAGCACCGATAAGTGGCCGAGCGTCGAAGGCGACGAACGACGGGTGCCGCCGCCACTGTCGTCATACGGCTTTCAGAAATTGGCCGTCGAGTACTTCGCCAAGGCTGCATGGGACCAATATCAGCTGCCTTACACGATTGTGCGGCCGTTTAACTGCGTCGGTGTCGGAGAGGGACGCGCGCTCGGTGAAGTCGAGGTGCTGAGTGGCAATGTCTCGCTGGCTATGAGTCACGTGGTGCCTGATCTTGTGCAGAAAATTCTGAAAGGGCAAGACCCTTTGCACATTCTGGGAAGCGGGGAACAGGTTCGTCACTACACCTACGGTGGCGACTTGGCTCGCGGCATCGTCACCTGCATGGAGCACCCAGCGGCACTCAACCAAGACTTCAACGTGAGCACCGCCCAGTCGACCACGGTGCTCGAACTAGCAGCACTCATCTGGCGCAAGATTCACGGAGACAAGAAGCCGTTTGCCTTCGTGAGCGACAAGGCCTATGAGTACGACGTGCAGAAGCGGGTGCCATCCGTAGAGAAGGTCAAGCGACTGCTTGGTGTCTCATGCGATACGACACTTGACCAGATGCTCGATGAGGTCATTCCGTGGGTCGAGATGGCGGTCGCCGAAGGAAAGATCTAGCTCTTACCCCACCACGCAGGCTCGCGCACCAGGAGTCAGCAAAACCAAACGCCACTGTTCGGCCGGGTTACGTTGGTCGATTGTCACCACAAGATTGCGCTCACCAGATGCCTGCACTCGAGTTGCATCAATCACGTTGTCGCCGAAGGCACGAAGGCCCACCTCAGAGGTACCCGTCGTGATGAGAATCGATTGGCTGCCTGCTTGCAGAGCGATCTCCTGCTCGGTTTCACTACCAGCGACACACAAACCTGACGACTCACTCGTCGAGAGCACCGCGGCCCCAAGTTCGTATAAGACTCGGTCAACTTCTGCTCGCGTTGTAGAGCTCGTCGTAGCGATGCGTTCAACCGCCATGGCTGGTGATGATTCGAGCGCGACTATTGCGCGGCCAAACTTGGCTGCCTCAATATCTGGAGCACGCACGGGGTCTGGTCGATAGTTCTTTGCTGCGATGTCGAGACGTGACTCGACCACCCACAGTTCGGCACTCACTGCCTCGCTCCACTCTCGTAGCCAGCGGGCATGGGCCGACATCGCATCCCACGTCGCACTGAGCGACCACGCTGCCAACACGCACGATGTCGCAATCAACACCTGTCTCTGCAGCCCGCGAACAACTTCGGCCACGACGAGCCAGAGCAGTGGAACTGCGACGTACACGTAACGGTTTGAACCGGGCGCCCAATATTGGGCGCGTGACATCGCCGTGAGACCCCAGAAGGCCAACAGAACGGCGCTCAACGCAATGAGCCGTGCCTCGTGACCACGACTGACAATCACACGGCGAACGACGACCACAACAAGCAACCAAGAAAACACGAAGCCCCATGCGAGTGGCGAGCGAAATGTTGCCGCTACCGCTGCAGCAAGTGATTCGTGCACATAGGTAGGCGCCTTCGTGAGATTTGAACCGACCATCTCGCTCGTACCCCACAACACGTACCAGGCAGCCCAGACCCCGACCGGAATCGCGATGCTCCACCAATAGCGCCGCACCTGTCGGCGCAACAACGTCTCCGCCACCACACCGAATACTGCGACGACACCAAAGCCTGCACTTCCAAGCGACAACACGAGGCCAATCAGCACGGCACGCGGAGCACTCGGTCGATCACTCTCGATTGCGACGATAGCAATGAGATATCCAGCAACACTTCCCATCGAGCCGATTTGAAAGGGCCAGAGGGAATTCTCGGCTCCAGTGCCGAGAAACAGCACAGACACCGCAATCGCCAATGCACCGATGTCACCAAGACGTCGACGCAACGCAACCAGCAACAACGTCGCCACTGAAAAATGTGCGAGATAGCCGACCGCTTGATACACCCCGTACTGCTCAAGCCCCACAATTCGAAAAAGCAGGAAAAACATCGTTGCTGGAAACACGCTGAAATGGCTGTTGTGTGGCGCCAAGAACGTATCGGCGCTCCACTGCCACCGATTCATCACGAAGTTCCACTCGTCATATTGAAATGTGCGTTCCCCTGAGATCGAGGTGAAACGAATCGCCGCAACGCAGAGTGCGATGAACCAAGCCAGTACCCAGAGCCGCTCAGCCTCAGAACTCTTCCAGAAGCTCGCCGGCTGAGCCGCTTTTGGCATTGTTGCCACGTCAGGTGACGCTACCCCTTGTGCCACCAACACACTTTTGGCGCAGACAGAAGGTCGCTGTGCATCGCGCGACATGCTGTATGCATGGCGCGACGTGCTGTCGGGGGCTGTTCGTAGAGTGTGAATGATGAAGTCGCGACGCATGCTTGTCGTTTCTCTCGCCGTAGTG
>JBMTYA010000110.1:0-5118 GCA_049454015.1 Ilumatobacteraceae bacterium
TCACGACGCAAGCAGAGCCTCCCACCATCCGCCGTTGACGACGGCCCAGCCCTGTGCCTCGAGGTGACCGAGACGCACTGCGACTTCTTGAATCGGGAGATTCAGCTCAGCGACGAGATGGTCGAACGTGCACGGCCTTTTCGCCAGTGCATCGAGCACCACTTTGTCGGCTGCCGACGGGCGCGGTCGTGCGTCGCTACTCGATGCATGGCGATGATGATCGAGTCCGAGCGCGATGAGCACATCCGACACATCACACACCGATGTGGCGCCTTGCGCAATGAGCGCGTTCGTGCCGACGCTCGCATCGCTGTGTGGCGAACCCGGCACCGCCAGCACGGTGATGCCGCGTTTCGTGGCTTCGTCGACGGTGATCATCGAGCCGCCGGTGGCGCGTGACTCCACCACCACGAGCAGCTCGCTCACCATAGCGAGCAAACGGTTGCGCAGCGGGAAACGAAATGCATCGGGGGCGCACCCTGGCGGAGACTCCGAGATGATGACGCCGCACTCAGCGACTCGTTGCCAGAGCGATGCGTGTTCGCGCGGGTAGACGATGTCGAGACCCGAGGCGACGACGGCGATCGGCGACGCAGTGGACACAGCCGACGCAGTGGACACAGCCGGCGCAGAGTCGTCAAGCGCGTCAAAGACTCCGCGGTGTGCTGCTGCGTCGATGCCGCGAGCGAGCCCCGATACGACAGCCACGTCGTTGCGTGCGAGATCACGTCCCAGCCGTCGCGCAAAGTGACGACCCGCTGCGCTGGCGGCTCGCGTGCCGACCACACCGACTCGGCGTTTGCCAAAGACCGAGACATCTCCCCTGGCGAACAACACTGCGGGTGCGGCGAAGTCTCCACGCATCGACGGCGGAAACTCCGCATCGGTTGCGAGCAGCACGCGAATGTTGCCGTCGTGCAGGGCCTGCGCCGTCTGCTCGAGCAGTTGCACGGTGGTGGCACGTCGCAGCACGCGATCGAGACCATCGTGGCGCAACATCGCTGCGACGTGGTCAGGGGCGGCCTCTTCGCCACGCAACACTCGCCATGCACGCTGTGCGCCGAGACCGCCCACCAACAGCCGCAGTCGTTGCGGGCCGATGCCAGGCAGCGACGTAATCGCGGCTGCGACGATGCGGTCGTCGTGTGACGAGTCACTTGTCTTCGCGTGCGAGCAGCGACTCGTCATCGCACACCGCCAGCAAGGGTGGCAAGCCCGGTGCGCAACTGCAGTGCAGTCGCCACGTGCGACTCCTCGACCACAGCAGGCGCACCATTCAGGTCGGCGATGGTGCGCGCCACGCGTCGCACACGGTGCAGACCCCGACCGCTCAGGCGACCGGCTTCGAGTTCGCGACGCAACAGGGCACGTGCAGCCGGGGCGAGCGGTGCGAACGTATCGAGGTCGTCGACGGCGATCTTGGAGTTCACGTCACCATTGCGTGCCGCGGCGAGAGCCCTCGCCTGCACCACCCGTGCAGCCACCGACGACGATGACTCACCTTTGTGGCCGTCGACCAAGTCATCGACCCGTGGCAACCCGACGCTGACTCGCAGGTCGAATCGATCGAGCAATGGCCCCGAAAATCGTCGCAAATACTTGGCTCGTGCAGCGTCGTCGCACACGCACACACCCGGGGTGCCGGCACCGCACGGGCACGGGTTGGCTGCGGCGACCAGCAAGAAGCGTGCAGGAAACGTGAGCGTCGTGCGAGCCCGCGACACGCGAACTACGCCTTCTTCAATCGGCTGTCGCAATGCGTCGAGCACGCTCGGCGCGAATTCGCCGAGTTCGTCGAGAAACAGCACGCCCTCACTCGCCAGCGAGATTTCGCCCGGCCGCATCGCCGACGTGCCACCGCCGATGAGCCCGACCATCGAAATGGAGTGATGCGGTGAACGAAACGGCGCACGTGTGATGCGACCACTCGGCGGCATCGAGACGTGGGCGGCGGAGTGCACCATTGTGCAGGAGAGTGCTTCGTCGTCGCGCAGCGGCGGAAGAATGCCAGGCAAGCGACGCGCCAGCATCGACTTGCCGGCACCGGGCGGGCCGACCAACAACAAGTGGTGCGCACCAGCGGCGGCAACTTCGAGCGCGAGACGAGCAACCGGTTGCCCTCGTACGTCGGAGAGATCGGGTGGCGCCACATCGTTAACAATCGATTCGCTTGTTTCACTAGTCAGCCATTGCGCATCACCACGCAGGCACGCAATTGCGTGTGCAAGATCGCTCGCTGCGACCACGTCGGCGGCTCCTGCTGCGCGCGCAGCAGCAACGTTGCCTGCAGCCACCACCACTCGTCTGTCGCGCACGGCAGAAACGAGCGGGGCAGCACCCACCACACTGCGCAACGAACCGTCAAGCCCGAGCTCGGCAACGAAAGCGAACTGTTGCGCTGCATCAGGCGACAATTGCTCGTCGGCAACCAACACTGCGACGGCGATGGCAAGATCAAGACCTGCACCACCTTTGCGCTCCCCACTCGGAGCGAGATTCACCGTGATGCGACGATTGGGCCAGGCAAATCCGCGGGAGAGAAACGCTGCACGCACACGGTCGCGACTCTCGCGACACACTTCGTCGGGCTGACCGACAATGGTGAACCCAGGCAACCCGACACCGACGTGCACCTCGACGTCGACGGCACGCCCGACGACGCCGAGCAGCGTGGTCGAGCGGACGCTTGCAAACATGAATCCTCCAGATGACGACTTTTTTGACACCCGAGTGCTGCGTGCGCGCGACCAGAATGCCGAGTTGTCTGGCCGTGACCTGTGAGAATGAAACGGCGATGATGCTTCTTAGGCGATGTGTGCACGGGCTGACGACAGCGGCGGCCCCATTTCTTCTCATCGCAGTTTCTGCCTGCGCCGAAACCCCGCGCACGGCGACCAACTTCTGTCGCGTGCTCGCCGATCGCATCGACGAAATGACCGAACCGCCTGTCGACAACGCCTCGGTGAACCGACTGATCGACCATTATTCGCGGCTGGCAGAAGTTGCGCCGATCGAAGTGGAAGACAGCATCGTCGCCTTACGTGACCTCTTTATTGCGGCATCAGAGGTGAACGTGAACGACCCAGAGAGCGTGCAAGCGGTCGCCGATCTCGCGTACCAAGCTGACGGCGCGGCAGAAGCGGCGGGTATCTACGCGGGCGCAACCTGCGGCGTGGATCTCTCGACAGGTTTTGCGGTGCAGGTGCCGGAGATACCGGCGATTACGGAATCACCCGCGACCACCGTCGCGCCGTAGCGCTCTAGCGAATTTCGCCGCGCTTCAGAATGACTTTGTCGACGAGACCGTATTCTTTGGCCTGCTCGGCAGTGAACCAACGGTCGCGCTCAGAGTCACGCTGTACGTCTTCGATCTTCTTGCCCGAGTGAAACGACGTGAGCTCAGCCATGCGGCGCTTGGTGTACGCCAACTGCTCGGCTTGAATCGCGATGTCGGCGGCCTGACCACGCAGACCGGCGAGCGGCTGGTGCATCATGATGCGCGCGTTGGGCAGCGAGTACCGCTTGCCCTTGGTGCCCGCAGTAAGGAGGAACTGCCCCATCGACGCGGCAAGACCGACGCACACCGTGGCGACGTCACAAGCGACGAACTGCATGGTGTCGTAGATGGCCATACCGGCGGTGACGGAACCGCCAGGCGAGTTGACATAGAGCCAGATGTCGCTCTTCGGGTCTTCACCTTCGAGAAACAGCAGTTGCGCGCAGATTTGATTGGCAATCGCATCGTCGACTTCTGAACCGAGCATGATCACACGACTCTTCAGCAAACGATTGAAGATGTCACCGCGAGCATCCATGCCGCCTTCGAGCGCCATCGGCGCGACGGCACCAGAAGCAGTCACCCCGTGCACGAGCGGTGAAGCGGACGACGGCGTGAGAGGTGATGTCATGCGGGCAAGGCTAACGGCTTAGGCGTCTCGCGACGGATACCGCTGAACACAATGGCGACGCGTTCGTCGCTCGATACACGATCGCGCGCAGCGAGCAGACCAGCGAGACCTGAGGCGCCAGTCGGGCTCACATCGATGTCGGTAGTGCGATGCGCGAGTTCGTACGCCTCGTGCACGTGACGCTCGCTTGCCACCACAGGTGAACCACCGCTGGCGCGCATGGCGCGACACACCGACACCCAGTCGTAGGTCTCGTCGTCAAGAATGCCGTCGGCAAACGACGTTGGGGTGCCAGACCACGGCGTCATGCACTCGTCCCAATGTGATGCGGCATCGAGGGCCGTCTTGTATTTAGCGCTTGCCTGCCACGCATGCGCGAGCGGCGCGCAGCCTTCGGCTTGCACTGCGTGCAGCGCGGCACGAGTGCCGCCAGCGTGAAAACCTTCAGCGAGGCTGGCCGCGAATGCTCCCCCGCCGACTTGCACGAACAGGCGCGCAATGAGCGGTGGCTCCATGTGTTCGGCGACGTACGCCATCTCCCACCCGATGGTGCGCCCGCCGTCGAGGCACCATGCGTTTTCGGGGCCTTGTACGCCGAACGGAATCGCGCCGTCGCGAGTGGCTTCGCGAAATCGGTGCACGCACGGGTCGCCCGGCGGGTCGTCGCTGCGGCGCGGGCAATGCACCACGTCGGCGCCGAGGTCGCGCAAACGTTGCACGAGCATCGCATCGGCGTGCTCGGGCACGAACACCTTGATCGGCCAGCGCATGGCGCGGGCGAGCGTGCTCGCAGCGAACGCAGCGTTGCCGCAACTGGCGATGGCAAGCGGTGGTCGAGCATCGGTTGCGACGCCGCTCGACGAACCGGTTTCGTTCGCCCACGGCGCGAGACCAAGGCGCTCAGCTGCGACGAGGTGGAGCAACTCGGTGAAAAGGTGGCGCGATTTCTGCGAACCCGCCACATTGTGCGTTTCATCTTTCACCCACACGCCACCGTTTTGTGAAAAGCCGAGCGCATCCGACAACTTGTCAGCGCGCGCGAACGGCGTGAAGACGAAGCCAGTGCCGGCGACCGACGCGATCTTGGCATCGAGCTCTTCAATCAGCGCGTCGCGATCGTCTTCGCTCATGCCGTTGGCGTTAGCGAAGGCATCCCAGGCGAGGTAGCGGCGAAATGCGATGAACGGGTTCTTGTGCTTCGTGCGGCGCA
>JBMTYA010000111.1:0-5115 GCA_049454015.1 Ilumatobacteraceae bacterium
CCCACCAACTTCGCCAAGTAGTTGCAAAGCCGTACACCGGTGCCTCATAGTGCTGCCCCATGTTCAACCACACAGACACCACATCAGATGTCGCGGCGGAAGTCGGCGGCACCGTCGACGGGCCGACCGTGACCACCGCCACCGGTGAGCCGGCGCCGCGCCGTACCCAACGATGGCAATGCCCCGAGTGCGACAACGGCATCACCCTGCATGTTCGAGTGCTACACGCCCCGATCTGCAACAACCAGGCACGTCACAGTCGACGCCATCTCGAGATGAAGAAGCTCAAGAAAGGTAGCCACCAATGACTGACGACATCACCCCAGCCCGCACCTATTACACCGCACAAGAGATTGCGGATCTTGCCCTCACGTGGGGTGCGTCTGCGACTCTCACTCACGACGACCACGAGGTGATTATCGACCTCGAGCGGCGTGGCGACTCAATGCAGCTCGTCCTCGGACGTCCGCAAGAGTTTTATAACGAAGTCATTTGCCGTAGTTGGGTGTTCGTGCAGAGTGCGCCACACAAGGCTTGCGATCAATGGAACGAGCTTCCGTATTTCGGAACGTTTTCGGTGGTGTACGACACGCACGACTCTCCGATGACAAACGAGTTTGGGTTCGTGGTGCGCGGCGTGCGACTCATCGAGTTCAGCCGTGCGATGAGTGAAGACGACATCATGCAGCAGGTGATTCTTTTCTGGTTTGCGATGACGCTCATTCAAGACTTGGTGATGACCGGTAACACCGATCTCACGCAGATCGATCGACTCACGATCCCAGGTGAGCTCACTCGCTGGTGGCTAGGTGAGGAAGGGCTGAGCGACGACGAAGTTGATGATGATTAGCTCGGACGGTTTGGCCCACGGCGCATCTGCCCTTGCAGGAGCGAGATAGCGAACAACCCGATGACAATCCACCACTGGTAGGCGTCAATGAAGTCAAGGAAGGCACGAATCTCATCCTCAAACACCCGTCCGAACACTCGCAAGATCCACAACTTGATTGCGATGCCGACAGAGACGAAGAAGAGAAACTTGCGTGGCGGCATTCCGCGGTGACCAACCAACAGGCACACCACGTTGCTGCCGGGGAAGATGATGACGGCCCAGACACCGAGCTTGTCGACGGCGCGTTCGAGCCACACGTATATACGAGGTGGCTCGCCAGCTTGACCTTCGAGCCAGCGCATGGCCTTTTCGCCAAAGAATCGGCCGCAGTAGTAGAGCGCGATGGCTGCCGCCAGCACCCGTAGGAAGCCGATTAGCACGTACGGCGCGAGGTCGATGTATGGCACCGAGGCGAACAGGTTGCGGTTACGCGACGAGAGCAGCAGCACCAGCTCGGGTCGCTCGTCAACCAGAGCCGGGCCGATGTTCGAACCGATGGTGCCAATGACGAAGAGACCCGTGGTGGCGGCGAGCACCGAGCGACGGGCAAGTGGGGTGGGCACAGGTGAACGGTAGTTCGCCGACGTTGGTCGGGCTGGGGAGGCGTTGGTGACGATGTGTACTCTTCGGGTGGATAACGCGGTGGGTCGACCTGCCGGCGAGGAGAGGGGAATCCGATGAAGGGATTGATGCAACCGACGCAACTCACGCTGGTGCACTTGTTCGAGCGTGCGGAGCGTTACAGCCGCGAGAAGCGAATCATCACCGCGACGGCGAGTGGCAAGACGACCACCACCTATGGCGAGTGGGCCAGTCGCACTCGTCAACTCGGCGGGGTGCTTGATGCGTTGAAGATCACTAAGCACGGTCGAGTCGCGACGCTCGCGTGGAACTCTGCACGCCACCTCGAGTTGTATTTCGCTGCCCCGTGCTCAAGCCGCGTGTTGCACACGCTGAACTTCAGGCTCTTCCCCGAGCAACTCACGTACATCGTGAATCATGCCGAAGACGAAGTGATCTTCTGCGATACATCGCTGTGGGCGATTCTTGAACCGCTCATGCCAACTTTCACCACGCTGAAGCACCTTGTGTTCATGAACGACGGCAAGGGTGAAATGCCAAAGAGCGTGCCCGGAGTGCAAGTGCATGAATATGAGTCATTGCTCGCGCAGGCAAAGCCGGTTGAGTGGCGAGTGGAAGACGAAAACCAAGCGGCGAGCATGTGCTACACGAGTGGTACAACAGGCAACCCGAAAGGCGTCGTCTATTCGCATCGTTCGACGTTCTTGCACACGATGGCGGAGATGGTGGCCGACTCCATCGGTATTCGTGAGAGCGACACGGTGTTGCCGGTAGTGCCGATGTTCCACGTGAATGCGTGGGGTCTCACGCATGCCGCCGCGACATGCGGTGCCACGTTGGTGATGCCAGGCCCCGATCTATCGGGCAAGGCCATCGCGGATCACATCGTGAATGAAAAAGTAACCGTTGGTGCCGGCGTGCCGACAATTTGGATGGCGGTGCTGCCTGAATTGAAGGGTCGGGACACGTCGTCGCTGCGCGCCATCGTGTGCGGAGGTGCCGCCGTACCGAAAGCGTTGAGCGAGTCGTATCGCAAAGAAATCGGTTTGCCGATTTTGCAGGCGTGGGGAATGACGGAGACGTCGCCAATCGCTGCGGTGTGCACGCTGAACACTGCCGAAGAACAGCTGCCAGCTGAACAGCAGGCAGATCTGCGCACCACGGTGGGGCGCATCGTGCTCGGTGTTGACTTCCGCGTTGTTGAACCCGACACCACCAAGATGGTGCCGTGGGATGGCGAGACGAGCGGTGAGTTGCAGTGTGCTGGCCCGTGGATTGCGAGTTCGTATTACAACGACTCGCGGTCGGCCGAAAGTTTCACCACAGACGGGTGGTTGCGCACTGGCGATGTGGCTGTTGTCGACTCAGCTGGGCGCATTCGGTTGGTGGATCGCACGAAAGACCTCATCAAATCTGGCGGCGAATGGATCTCGTCGGTGGAGATTGAGAACGAGTTGATGTCCCACCCCAAAGTAAAAGAGGCTGCTGTCGTCGGTGTGCCGCACCCGAAGTGGTCGGAGCGCCCACTGGCCTGTGTGGTGCCCAAGGACGGTGAGACGGTGACAAAAGAAGAGATTCTTGAGTTCTTGGCGCCGAAACTGGCGAAATGGCAGTTGCCCGACGACGTGGTCTTCATCGACCAGGTGCCAAAAACTTCTGTGGGCAAGTTCTCCAAGAAGACGCTTCGCGATCGTTTTGCGGACTACAAACTTCCGGGGGCCTGACCTTTCGTTGGTCGTAACCGCGCGACCTCGATATTCTCGCTCGGGTGTTGCCCGGGTGTTCTCGCTCGGGTGCCACCCGCGCGTTTGGCGTTAACGCCCACCCGTCGGGTCTTGGGCTAGGAGAACACGCCGACCCACAGTGGTGAGCCCATCGCGATGATCGTCGCGATGATGGCGATGCCGGTCGAGACCACGTAGCGCTTCATTGACGCCAAGTCCTGAAACCGCTCGTCCAATTTGTCAAACCGCGCTTCCGTGCGATCGAACCTGGCATCCATGCGATCGAATCGTTCGTCAATCTTGTCGAACCTATTGTCGACTTGTTCGAATCTCTTGTCGACTTGTTCGAATCTCTCTTCCATGTCAGTTCGCAAGGCGTCGATTTCGGCGTGCACGGCTTTGAACCTCGAGTTGGTGTCGGTACGAAGCTGTTCAAGTTCTGTGCGTACCACGCTGAACTGGTGACTCATGTCAGCACGCACTGCGTCGATATCGGAGGTGCGGGCGACGTCGCTCCAGCCGGCTGGCGGAAGATGCGCCATCAACGTGTCAGCTACAGCCTCGGGCATCAGGCTGCGAAGTGTTTGGTGGAGTGTGAAGCGCTCGGCTTCAGAGGAAGGCACAAAGGTTCCGTTTCGATTGCTGTTCATATGGATGTGTGTGCGCGCCACTCAAGAAGTGGCAGGAGATGAGCCGCGTCATGGGGTTGCGGGTTGCGGGAACGTGGTACACGGCGGGCACAGTAGGCGGGCGGGGCGATTTGTCAAGTCAGGCCCAAATAGGGGGGCTGGGCCAGCAATGTCACACTTGCCGCGGTGTCGTGCGTAGCCCTCCCGCCCTCATTCGGGGCACTCCAACAACACACAAGGACAATCACATGACCAACGCCCTACTCGCCGACATCACCAACCTGAAGCCCGGTGCGCCCATCACGCACGAGGGCATCACGCTGATTCCGATCTTTGCCCCCGAAGGTCGCGGCTCGAACATCAAGATTGCGGGTGACGAGCTCGTGGTTTCTGAACTCGAGACGCCCACTGTGCCGCAGCTCCAAGTGCACAACCCAACAGCTGGCGATCTGCTGATTCCTGCCGGCAAGATTCTGAGCGGCGGTCGCCAGACCCGCGTCGTCAACGTGTCGATCGTGGTGCCTGCGGGTGCGACGCTCATCATTCCGGTGTCGTGCGTAGAGGCGGGCCGCTGGTCGGGCCTCTCACGCTTCGCCGACTCGCGCCGATTCGCCTCGCGACGCGTGCGCGAAACCAAGGCGCGCAGCGTGAAGCGCAACATTGAGCTCCGCAGAGACAAGTCGTCAGCACAGGGTGAGGTGTGGAACATGATTTCGCATGAGCTCAACATGCGCGGTGTGGAGTCTGACGCCTCCCTCTTCCTCGATGCTGACGAGCACCTCAGTCGTCGTTCGGATCGCGTGAATGTGGTCGACAAGTTCATCCGCGAGGGCGTACAGACCGGCCAGGTCGGTGTCGCTGTTGCGCATGGCGAAAAGATTCTCGGCGTCGAAGTGTTCCCCAACACGGACGCTCTGCGCATTGCATGGGAAGGCATTGTTCGTGCAGCAGTGCTCGACGCGGATGAGTTCAGCAGCAAGCCCGAGTCGCTCGATGCGGCCCGCGGCATCGCGGCGTTGGAAAAGTTCCTCTCGCAGGTTGCTGCGACCGAAGGCACACTGTCGGATGGTGTCGGCCGCGGCACCGAAGTGCACGTCGAGACGCCCGCGTACGTAGCCCACGGGCTGCGTGTGGACGGCGAACTCGTCTACTGCAACGCATTCGCAAGCTGAATCAACCTCCAGCACGGGTTGGCATCGCCTCTGCGGCGCTGCCACGATGTGAGGCGTCGGTTCTACCGATGGCGGGTCTCCCGGTGACTCTCCGCCGAGCACCGGGAGCCCGCGTT
>JBMTYA010000112.1:0-5081 GCA_049454015.1 Ilumatobacteraceae bacterium
GCTCTTGCATCGTCGCCCAAATTGCGGTTCGGGCGAACGGAAAGACGATGCACTCTGACCTGCCGATGTGCGCGGCGAACTTCGCCTCTGCTTGACGGATAATGGAATCGTCGGAGAGCTTCCCAAACAACGAACGCAGCAGCCAACCCGCTTCGCTGCGCAGCGTGTGGGAGATTCGGCCGCGAGAAATCGGTAACGGCATCAGTCAGCGAGCCTAATCTCGTTCGGATTGAGGTCAGTCCCGCGCCGAAAGGCGCGAATGTCAGACCGAGATGGTGTTCGGTTTCGAGGTGGCCTGGCGGCGCATCTGTTCGTGATAACCGAGAATCTGCAGCTCGACGCCGAGATCAACGTTGCGCACGGCGACGTTCTTCGGCGTGGTCAACACGATTGGTGCGAAATTCAAAAGCGAACCGATACCTGCATTGATGAGGTCGTCGGCCACCGACTGGGCAGCCGTAGCAGGTACAGCGAGAGCGCCAATGTGCACCCCGTTGGTGCGCACGAATTCAGCGACTTCATCGAGGTTGCGTACGGAGAGGTCGCCGACTTTCGTGCCGACTTTTCGCGGGTCGACGTCGAAGATTCCGACGACGGGGAAACCACGCGATGCGAACCCGCCGTTCACCGTGATGGCGGCGCCAAGGTTGCCCGCGCCGATGACGATCGTCTTCCACTCTGTGAGCAGTCCGAGCTCACGCTTGATCTGATAAATGAGGAAGGCAACCTCGTAACCGACTCCACGAGTTCCGTAGGTACCGAGATACGACAGGTCTTTACGAACCTTCGCAGCGTTCACGTTCGCCAGCGCAGCGAGTTGGTCACTCGATACTTGCGTGGTCTCGGTGAGCTGCAGATCGGTGAGAATTTGGAGGTAGACGGGAAGTCGATTGACAGCCGCGGTGGGAATTCGCCGACGGCGTGCGGGGGCGTTCTTCTCGGGGGTGGTCATGGCTCTCAGGGTACGGTGCTTGCGCACAGTTTCACGAGCCTTTCTCCGCACCGTGTCGCATGGCACGACACCCCGCTTTCGTAGCCTGACTCCGCATGGATGCTCGTACCGTCGCCCTCGGAGCATTCGCCAGTCTGGTGGCAACGGGCTTTGCCCTTGTGACTGCTGACCGCTGGCATCGGCGACGGTTGACCCACCACGGTGCCTGGACGATTGCAATGTTGTTGTTTGCAGTCGGCTCGTTTGCCTTGTGGTGGGCGGCATCAACGGGATGGTCGGGCGGCGTGTTTCGTGTGTTCTTCACTGCAGGTGCCGTCTTGAACGTGTCGTGGCTGGCACTCGGATCAATCGCCCTGCTCTTTGGAGACCGCATTGCATTTCCACTCGCTCGCATCGTTGCGATGCTCAGTGCGTTTGCAATCGGCGTCATGGTGGTCGCGCCATCGAAGCGTGAGTTCGTCGCGTCGGAATTTCCGCAGGCTCGCAACCACTTCGGTGCGCTACCGAGAGTCTTGGCTGGAGTCGGATCGGGGGTGCCCGCGCTCGTGATTCTCGTCGGCGCGGTGTGGTCGATTGTTCGGCTTCTTCGCGGGCGGTTTGTTGTTGACCGCGAGTCAAACAGGTGGCCCCTCGTTTCAACGAAGCGACTCGTGTTGAGCAATCTCTTGGTTGCACTCGGAACGCTCGTTCTGTCCGCAAGCGGCTCACTCGCCGGACGACTCGGTGAAGAGCAAGCGTTCGCAGTGACGCTCTCGGTCGGTGTCGTGATTCTCTTCGTCGGTTTCATGGTGCCGAGCGTGCAGCCCGGCAAGAACTCGTCAGCGCAGAGCGCGACGCAACACCTTGCCAGTGCTGCCGGTCGGTAGCTGCGGCACGAACAGCACTTTCGTCGGACACTTGTAGCGAGCGAGACGACCACGACAGTGGTCGATGAGCGCATCTTCGTCGAGCTCGTGGCCGTCTCGCAAGACGACGTACGCCCGCACCGCCTCACCTGTGTGGGGATGTTCGACACCCACCACGGCTGCCTGCGCGACGGCCGAGTGTTCGAGAATCGCCTCTTCCACTTCAGCTGGGTACACATTGAAGCCAGACACGATGATGAGATCTTTTGCGCGGTCGACGAGAAAGAGAAAACCGTCGTCGTCGACCACTGCCACGTCACCAGTGCGCAACCATCCATCGGGCGTGAGCGCACGCGCTGTGGCCTGCGGGTCTTCGAAGTAGCCGCGGAAGACGTTCGGCCCGCGCACCCAGATTTCGCCTGCGTCACCACGCAACACGTTGTCGCCGTTCTCATCCACCACTCGTACTTCGACTCCGGGCAGCACCCTGCCGATGGAGCCAATCTTCGCCAGCGCCGTCTCACGATCGGCATCCGTCGTCGTCGTGACGACAGGTGAGCACTCGGTGAGACCGTAACCCTCAGTGACAAGAAGACCGAATCGTTCAAAGAGTGACCTCGTCGTGTGTTCAGGCATCTTCGAGGCTCCCGTCAGCGCGGTGCGGACGCTCGCGAACGTGTCCTTGGGCAGGTTCGGCATCTGCTCGAAGGCCATCCAGAGGGGCGGCGCACCAGGGATGAGTGTCACTTTCCGGTCACGAATCGTCTCGATGGCGGTCATCGGGTCGAAGCGTTCCACCAGCACCACCGCCGAGCCGCGCATTAACGAGTATGCGAGCACCACGTTCAACCCAAAGATGTGAAAGAGCGGCAGCACTCCGTACACGAGGTCGGTGCCGTCCATCTTGCGCACGAATGAAACTTGGTCAAGGTTGCTGCGCAAATTTCCGTGCGAGAGCATCGCAGCCTTTGGCGAACCTGCGGTGCCGCTCGTGAAGAGCATCACCGCAAGCTCGTCTGGCTCTAGTTCTACGACCGGAGCAGGCGCGTGCTCGACGAGATCCTGAAAGCGGAGCGCGCCCGAGAGTTCACCGGTAGCCGCGATGACGTGAGCAAGATGCGGCAGCGCCGCGCGATCGAGGTTCGACCATCCCGCGACGGCCGCAGGAGCAACGACCACTGCGCGTGCGCCGACTACGGAAAGCTCACGCTGCAATTCGGGGGCCGGTGCCGTCGGATTGAGGGGCACACACACGATGCCTCGACCGAGACACGCGAAATAGGCGACGACGAACTCGATGGTGTTACCGCAAAGCAACGCGAGCCGATCGCCCTTGCCGATGCCGAGTTCGTCTAGCGCGCCGCGCATTGCGGCCACTTGCTTGCGAACATCTGCGAAGGTGAAGGTCTTGCCGCGACTGATGATTGCAGGTGTTTCACCGGGGTGCGACTCAAGAATCGAGGCGAGATTCATCGGCTCAGCTCATCAAGATCGAAACGAGCCCTGCGGCAAAAATTGCCAGCAGCAGCAAACCGAGAGCAAGCGTGGTCGCAGGACGCACGACGACAACCCTAGTGAGCGCCGCTCGAGGCGTCCTTGGCCCGACGCAACGAGACATTCGTCGTGATGCCTGGCGAATCCATGAGTGCAGCGAGGCGCACAGCATCGCCGACCGCGATGGAAAGTTCCACTGCGGCTGACCCGCGGTCGATGCAGATTGCGAGCATCCCGAATGAATCAATGACGAGACCGATTCCTCCGCCAATCTCAGAGAAATTTCGCACCACATTCGCCGCTCGCGTCGATCTTTCTCCGGTTACAGAAGTGAGTTCGATGCTGACGCGTGGACCGAGCGACGTGACGTCTTCGGGCCCGACATTGAGCTGACAGTTTCCGTAGCGATCCACCCACGTAACTTCAGCGACGACGTGGTCACCTTCAGTGCGCGAAAGCGGAACGATGCCGGGCAGCAGCAAGTTCGGGTCGACTGGGTCACCAAGTTCACTCAACGCGACTCCGTTGCAGAGGTGTGCAGCTGCCGGAGCAAAGATGTCACGACCCGCAAAGGTCGCGCCAGGGGTCTCAAGCTGGTACTTCGGGTTGTTGAGCACGACCGCAGCATCAGCGCCGCCAGCGAGTGCGGTGCCCATCGACAAGAGGCCGTTGTCAGGGCCGATGAGTATCCCGCGGCCCTCGCCAACCGAGACGGCGACAGCTCGCCGCGCGGTGCCGACACCGGGGTCCACTACGGCGAGCACGATTCCGGAAGGAACGTACGAGATACAGCGCGCCAAGGCGAGTGACCCGGCCCGCACGTCAAACGGCGGTATCTCATGGGTGAGGTCGATCACTCGGGCATGCGGCGCGATGTCGGCAATTACACCTTTCACGATTCCGACGAACTCGTCTCGCAACCCGTAGTCAGAGAGAAACGAGATGGTGTCGTAGCGCTGACCGCTCATCACCACGCCACGCTACGAGGGGTGCACACGCAGATTCCCAAAGGAAATCGGCACGCAGATTGCCCGATGAAAGTGGGTCCGTAAGTGCGCAGGTCTCTCCTAGAAAACGTAAGGGTCGGTGCCAACCCCCCGACGGCACCGACCCATACGGCGCAACCCTTGCGGGCGCGACTCCCGGAACGGCAAGCCGTCCGGTGATTTAATGCGTCCCTACCTTAGACACCGATTCCGCATTTGCAACGTCTCTCCTGCCGAATTTTTGCACGGCGATCACTGGCCGAACTCGGACGCGCCAGGTTGCTATCCGGGCGACGCGACGCTATGCCTCGCCGAGTTCTTTGCTGCGTCGTGTCGCAGCCCGAACTGCGGCGATGACTGCTTCGCGCACCCGATGCGACTCCAGTGCGGCGACTCCCGCAGCCGTCGTGCCGTTCGGTGAGGTCACTCGCGCTCGCAACTCGGCAGCCTTGTCCGGCTGCAGTTCAAGCAGCGCAGCCGAGCCGATCAGCAGCTTCGCAACCAGCTCGCTGCTCGTCTGTGGATCAAAACCTTCCGCAACTGCAGCGTCTCGCAGCGCCTCTGCGACATAAAAGAGGTAGGCCGGGCCTGAGCCAACGAGACCAGTGAAGGCATCCATCATCGCTTCGGGAATCTCGAACACCGAGCCAACCGAGGAAAGCAGTTCGGTCGCCCATTGGCGGTCTCCCGAGGTGCACTCGGGGGAAGGAGAGATCGCCGTGGCGGCGCGACCGACGGTGGCGGGTGTGTTCGGCATCGCACGAATGATCCGAACGGAGCCTCCGCAGCTCTCACGAAGAGCGC
>JBMTYA010000113.1:0-5072 GCA_049454015.1 Ilumatobacteraceae bacterium
AAGGCCGGTAGCGCGTTGAACATCGTGCGCCAGAAGGTGGCCGGCAAGAAGTAGCCGTCGCTCGCTGCGCGGCGCGCGGCGACGGTGGTGGTGGTCGTGCTCGACGTAGTCGTCGTGGTGGTCGTGGTGGTTACCGGCGCAGCTACCATCTCCCAACGCAACCTGCTTCTTCTCGCGACGCAACGCAGAGTGCTAGCACTCGTCACCCGCTAACAACTAGCGACTTTGCAACTCGTTCCGGACTGCGGAGCCGCGGACGCCATCTCAGAGATCGAGATCCCGACCATGCTCAACGCGAGCAGAAGTGTGACCAGTCGACGCTTCCTTCGATTCCCAATCAGCCGAACGCGCGCACGACGCGGACGTAATTCGTGGTGTGAAACTTCGCATTCGCGCCGCGAGACCCGTCGAATAAGGAATGCTGCCAGGCGTTGACCGCGCTGTCTTCAGAAGAGCTCCAATAGTTCGTTGCGGTAAAGCCACGCACCGCCGCATCGGCGCCTCCGCTGCACAGCGTTGCGCCTCCGGCGGCTTGACCGGTGTTCTTTGCGTACTTGCACAGTTCGTTGAGCTCGTCTTTGGATGGCAGATGCCAATCGGACCTGCCGTTGTTGGTGTAGGCCCACGCGATTCCAGCAGCATACGCACTCGTCAAGACTGAGCCTGCTGTTGTTAGCCGTGCATAGATCTGATTTGTGTTTGCCATTCCCGCTCCGATTCCTGTCGCTGCGGTTCGTGAAGCGGGTTGATCAGACGAGTTCGAATAAATACTGTTCAGTTGGCAATCAGACGTCCCCGAATCAGATCCAGTTGGGTAGCAAGCAGCGGCGGTAGTCGCCCACACAACCCCAGTTGATTGATCCGTGGGCGCGGCCTCAAGGTATCGGCATGCAGTTCCACAATCAGAGCCCGTCGAGGTGAAGTTTGCACCCGCGACATAGAACACGATGCCGCCGCCCGGGCCAGTGTCTCCGACGACACATGTACCGCCGTCAGCGCACGCAGTCGCGCCGCCGAATGCGCGAACTGGGCGGACTTGATAGTCGTTCGGTTTGCCACCAGTTGGCTGGCTCCCGTCACTGAAAATGCGCTGACGTCGAGCGGTTGTCGCATCAACCTCTGTTGAACTCCAGTACCCGAGCGTCGCGGAAAAACCAGTTCTCAGGGTTCCAGTGGAGTTACACGTTATGGAGGAATCACCCGTCGCTTGACTGCGAGCATACTTACAAAGTTCGTTGAGCTCAGCCTGCGAGGGCAGATACCAATCCGTGACGCTGTTGTTCGAGTAGTTCCATGCGGCTGTGCCCGCAAAGCCAGCTGTCGCCGATTGCCCCACCATTGCGAGCGTGTTGGCGTAGCCCGTTCCCACCGCGGTGCGCTGTGCAGTGGCACCAATCTGTGTGCTGTCGATGTCCGACCAGTCACAGCTTGGATCAATAGAGGCTGTGCCAGGCGTATCGCACGCATTGTCAACAGTGGTGCTGGCTCCCCAGCCATTCGGGGCGGCTTCGAGATAGCGACACGTCGACGTGAGTGCCGAGCCACATGCAAATGTGCTGCCGCTTGGGTGCACATAGAACACGATGCCGCCACCCGGGCCAGTGTCGCCGACGGCGCAGTCCCCGCCCGAGGCACATGATGTCGTAGTGCCGCCAAACGCTCGAATCGGGCGCACGCGACGCGAGAAGCTCTTGTCGCCATTCGAGCGGTCACCATCGGTGAAATCTTGGTTCCATGTGGTGTCGCTACCGCCCTCAGACGAGCTCCAGTAGCGGGCTTCAGTGAAGCCGCGCGCTGCCGCGTCTGACCCACCTGCGCACACGGTCGCGGCACCGGCAGCTTGGCCCGTGCTGCGCGCGTACTTGCACAGTTCATTGAGCTCAGCTTGCGACGGGAGATACCAGTCGGTGAGATTGTTCGGCCCTCGATATCCACGACTGACGGTGCCGGCGCGGGCTGGGTGACTGCCACCGCCCGACTGATTGACGATGGCTTCAGTGTTTCGATAGCCAGTGCCGATGTCGGTGTCTCTCGCGGTCGCGCCGACGGCATCGCTGAGGTTGCCTGACCATGAGTAGCTCGAATCTGTCCATGCGTTGGTGCCCGATGTTGGAGCGAATTCGAGGTATCGGCATGTCGACGAGAGTGCCGGACCGCAATCAAATGTGCCGCCGCCTGGATGCACATAAAACACCGTGCCGCCGCCGGGACCAATGTCACCGACGACGCAGGTACCGCCCTGAGCACACGGGGTTGGGGCGACGGTGGTCGTGGTGGTCGTAGTGATCGCGGGCTGGTTGCAGCTCGGCAAGGTGAACGTGACGATCGCGGAGTGCGGGGTGACGTTCTGGTTGCTGTGTGTGAGGCCATCCCAGTCGGCGCGCATCGCGTAAATGCGCAACGCATACGTGGCGCCGTGGGCGAGCCAGTTCGGCATCGCTGTTGAGGTGCCGCGAACGTTCCACATCGTGTACTCACGGAAGTCATACGTGCCCGCAGCAGAGACACGCACCCACTGCAGTGCATACAGCCCGGTGTCGGGTGACGCACCACGCCACGACACCTGAATCGGTCGACACGCCACAGGCTCGGTGACGGTGACGGTTGGGGCGGTCGGGGTTGAGGCGACTGTCGTCGTGGTGGTCGTTGTCGTCGTAGTTGTCGAGGAAGTCGGCGCGACGGTCGTGGTGGTGTTCGAGCCCGCGGCTCCCCCGCCTGACGAGTTAGACGAGTTGGTTGCGCGAGTTGCGAGACACACCGTGTCGCCAATGAACAGCGGTGTCGTCAGCGACGCCGAATTAAGACGCAACAACCGGGCCTGGGGCACTCTGAAACGTGCCGCAAGACGCGTCCACGAATCGTTCGCCAACACACGATGCGTCGAAGTGCACTGCGGTGAAGGTTTCACACTCGGCGAAACAGGCACAGCGGCGGTTTTTGCGGCAGCACCGGCACCAAGCGACGAAACGACGATCAACATGGCCGCAATCATCGCGATGCGGCCAACCCGTTGTCTCGACATCTCCTTACTGTACGCAGTATCTAATAAGGCGAGCAAATTAGAGTAACGCCGTGGCATCTCGGCGACCTTCTGCACACAAACGCACCGTCGCACATAAGCGACCTGCTGCGTCGAAGGCAGGCGCAACGCGCGAGCATCGGACCCGACCCGTAACTTCGACAGGCGACGTAGCCAACCGGGCAACTCGTGCCAATGGCCGCGCGACGGTGGAAGTGCTCATGCGCTACGGGCGCGAGGAGCTTGAACGCTCGGGCACCGTCAGGTTCAGTCTCGACACCGTGTTGCGGCGATCCAAGGTGTCGCGCAGTTCGCTGTATCACCACTTCACCAGTCGCGAAGGTTTCATCGTCGCGCTGGAGTTCGAACGTTCGTATGCGCGCCAGATGCGAGAACTCGAGGGGATGCGCGCATTTTTCACGGTCGCCACGAGCGACGAGCAGATCTTCTCAGCACTCGAAGCCGGCCTCGTGGCGGCTGGCGAGAGCGCAGGTCGACTCCGCCGACAGCACCGCGTGGAGACACTTGCTGCCGCGATTCGCAGCGACGATTTGCGCATGATACTCGCATCAGCGCAACTAGAGGGCACCGCCCACTTCAAAGAAACACTCGAGCAGGTGGTGGAGCGCGGCATCATCTCGCTGCGCGCGCCGATTGACGGCGTTGCATACCTGATTCAGTCGCTCTTCGTCGGTCGAATGCTCGTCGACTTGGTTGACGACCAACAGATTGACGCCGACTGGGTGTCAGCAGCAATGACGACGATTCGTCACTTACTCGGCGGCAAGTAACGACGCAGCGACTGCGCATGCGTCAAGTCGTAGTGCGGAGAGACACGCCGTGCACTGGCGCGTCGGCACTACTTACTCGGTGCGCAGCGCTTCCGCATCGGCAAGGTCTTGCGTGCGACCCGTGGCCAACTTGTTCTTCACAAGGTCGTCGAGCGAGATGAACGGCGCAGTGATATCCCCGATCGAAAGCATCTGGCGATTGGGGTATGCCTCATCAAACGAAAGTCCAGTTACTGAAGTCAAGATGTCGATTCGATGTGGTTCGAATCCGAGTTGCACGACGGCATTCGGCTCCACAAAGTCGCTCGCTTGAAGTTCGAGACCCCCAAGACCGAAGTCGTTCAACGACTCCAAGATGCTCTCTGCGTTACGAGGATCGGCCCACACCCAGATGTCGAGATCTTTGGTGTACCGCGGGTGGCCGTGTGCAGCTACCGCGTATCCTCCAACGATGAGGAAGCGGACGTCACGCGAGCTGAGTGCGGCGACAAACTCTTGAAAGTCTCGGTTCAGTCTCATCTGTCCACCCGTGGAACTCCTGCCTCAACAGCTCAACGGCTTCGATTCTTTCAGCGACAGGGCGAGTGCGCCAATACACGCAGGGGCGCTCTTCTTCGCCCAGCTTGAACTTTCGGACGACTTTCGCGGTGTTTCGCACTGCTGAATTCTACCTTTGTGGAGAAGCACAGGACTCTGTGCGCGCTAAACATCGCGTGTTGGCTCGGTTCTTGTGCGCTGAGCGCCGGCACTTTTGCGCGCAGAGGCGCAGGGTTAGTCGGTGCCGGGGCGGCGGGTGAACTCGGCGTTCAGGTCGCCCTTGTAGTTCGACGGCAACGTCGCGCGCAGTTCGGCTTCGGTGGGTTCGCGCTGCTCGCGTGCTTCGGGCGGCAACAAGTTGCTGATGGCAGACATGATGCGCACGGTGTTTTCGTCGGCGAGTTGGTTGGCGAGGTCGACGGCTGCAGGTTCGCCGGGCGTCACGCCGTCGCGGCGCAAGGCGACTTCGCTGCCGACCGTGATAGTCACGCGCGGCGGGTTCGCCACATTCCACACCATTGGCACCTGCGAATTGCGCGGCCACACCTTCTCTGTTCCCCAGATACCAATTGGGATCACCGGTGCGCCGCTCATCACCGCGAGTCGTGCAGCACCCCAGCGACCCTTCAACACAGGGTCGAAGAACGCGCGACCGCGCGGAATGGTGCCTTGCGGCATGATCGCCACCATCTCCCCCGCGCGCAACGCAGCGAGCGCAGATTCGA
>JBMTYA010000114.1:0-4977 GCA_049454015.1 Ilumatobacteraceae bacterium
GGGCACGCTCGTGTTTGTCGCGACCAACGACGGCGATTCTGAGGTTCTCGTCGGCAGCGAGTTCGTCGGGCTGGCCGGCACTGGCCGCACGTCGACGTGCAATTCATGGGCAGATCCACCGGCTTCGTTGAGTGCATCACGCACGAGTGACATGTAGCGCGTGAGCACACGGTCGCGCACGAAGGTGTTGGGCACGCGCAGGGTGAGGCTCATCGTGCCCCCGACCTTGCCGCTGACAGCGCGTTCGACGACGATGTCGCTGAACGTGGAAAACCACACCGCCTCAGACACTTGTTGACGCAGCACAGCAGCGGCACGTTCCCACAAGCCGTTCTCGCCGTCGCTCGTCGCGACACTCGGCGTGAGTGTGGCGGTCTCGTCGTTCGTCATGCTTTCCCTCCTCGTCATCCACAGGAAGCCCCACATCATGTGGAGAATTCCAGTCGTGTAACTCTGTAACTCTGTGTGTCGTCGACACCCGCACGTGGCGGGGCAGGGAACGTAGCACGTTTTCCACAGGGGTCAAAACGACGAATCACATCGTGGGTGTTTGGCGCGCGTTGCGAGCACCCACCCACTGCCCTAGCCTGAAGGCGTTGCTTCCAATCGCCTTGAAAGTGACGTCAGGAGAGAGGCGTGAAACGTACATTTCAACCCAATAAGCGTCGTCGTGCAAAGAAGCACGGTTTCCGCAAGCGGATGAAGACCAAGGGCGGTCGTGCCGTCTTGAAGTCGCGCCGCGCCAAGGGTCGCGCCCGTTTGTCGGCGTGATCGGCCGCATCCCTCGCCGCATCGGATTCGCCCCGTTTCGAGGTACCCGTATGACTCGTCACGAGTCGCTCGGTCTGCGCTTGGCGCTTGACCCGGCCGCCGGAAACGTGCGGGTCGCCTTCTCGACCCCCAAGCGCATCGGGTCAGCGGTGGTCCGCAACAAGCTGCGCCGCCGGCTGCGTGCTTTGATGCATGAACGTTCATCCCACCTGCCTGCCGGGTGGTATTTGCTCGCCGTTGAGCCGTCGGCTGTGGACAAGAACTGGGGACAACTGGGGACAGCCCTCGACAACGTGCTGGCAGCAGCCATGCCAGGTGCGTCGCAGCCCATTTCGACCACCACCAGCAAGGGTTTGGGGGAACTGTGACTACCGTCACACCAAAGCCCGTGATTGTCCACAAGGTGGGGACAACGCGTACTCAGGCTGATCACTCGACAGGTCGTCTCGCGGGAGGGATGCTGGCTGCCATCGAGTGGTATCAGCGCCAACGTGCTGGTGCTCTTTCCCCGTGCCGATTCTTCCCCAGTTGCTCCGAATACGCCCATGACGCCATCACTCTGCACGGCACGGTGCGCGGAGGGTTCTTGAGCCTCCGCCGCCTACTTCGATGTCGACCCTTCGGGCCCTCGGGGTATGACCCCGTCCCCGAGCGCCAGCTGGACCGGCAGCAAAGTGCTTGCTGCGCGAACCATTCGCATCATGAGGAGATGAGCAATGTTTGATTGGTTGTTCAACGGTGTCGGCTGGTTGATCGCCTGGATCTATTCCTGGAGCAACGACTACTCGATTGCCATCGGCGCTATGGCCGTCTTGGTGATGATCGTCATCACCCCACTCACGCTGAAGAGCACCCGCGGAATGCTGGAAATGCAGCGTTTGCAGCCCGAATTACGCCGACTACAGATCGAATTCAAGGGCGATCGCCAAGGCATGAACGAGGCGATGATGAAGCTCTACCAGGAACACAAGGTGAACCCTCTGGCCTCCTGCCTGCCGCTTTTGGCGCAGATGCCGGTCTTCATCATCATGTTCCGCCTGCTGACGGGTCTCACGAACAAACCTGAGGATTCGGCCGGGTTCGAACCGTTGCACCTGGACAAGGGTTCCGAGTTGTACCAGTCGCTCGCCGGCAAGACCGAAATGCGTTCGATCGGTCTCGATCTCGCGGTGCACCCGATCAACGTGATGCAAGAAAACTTTGCTCGCGGACTCGTCTATGGCGGACTCGTTGCTGGTCTTGCACTCCTCTACTTCGTACAGCAGCGCATGGTGGCATCGCGCACGGTGAGCCCGACCATGTCGGCAAGCCAACAGAAGATCTTGCAGTATTTGCCGGTTGCTTTCGCGGTGTTCCAGATTGTGTTGCCGACCGGACTCATCGTCTACTACGTCGTGCAGGCGGTCGTTCGCATCGGCCAACAGGCGTACATCACGAAGCGTTTCTACGGCAGCGACGATTCGATTGGCCGTCAAGCACAACAGGCCAGCGCCAAGGCCCGCGAGATTAAAGACGACGATGCCAAGAAGTCGAAAAAGGCCGAAAAGACCGGCCAAACTGAGCAGTTCCCGAGCAAGCGTGTGACCCAGCCAAAGAACCCAAAGAACGCACCGAACCGCCCAGCAACACCACGCAATGACGGCCCGCCGAAGCGACCGAAACCACCGCAGCGGTGAGAGCAATACCACAACTGTCCCACACAACGACAATCTCGTAATTCAGAACAAAGGAGCACAACATGGAATGGGTAACGATCACTGCCGCAACGGTGGAAGATGCAAAAACACTGGCGCTCGATCAACTCGGCGTCGCACCTGAAGACGCTGAAATCGAGGTGCTCGAAGAACCGAAGCCCGGACTATTCGGTCGTTTGCGCGGCGAAGCAAAAGTTCGCGCCCGTGTGAAGCCGACGTCAGCGCGCGAATCGTCGCGTCGTGAGCGAGGTGGAGAGCGCGGCGAGCGTCGCGGCGGACGTTCGCGTTCGCGCGGTCGCAACGGAGACGGCTCTGAGCGTGGCGGCGACCGCCGTCGTGAGCGCAGCGACTCGCGTGGCCCGGCTCGCGAACGCAGCAACGATCGCGATCGCACGGAGCGCGAGGACGGCGATGACGATTCGCGTCGTCGCGCGGACGCCCCGAAGGTGCCAGTCACCACGGTGCGTGACGCTGCGACCACTTTCTTGGATGGCCTTTTTGCTGCGGCAGGGCTTCCGGCAACCGTTGAATCGACCATCGATGGCGATGACATCGAAATCGCCGTCAACGGCGACAATCTGACCATGTTCGTGGGCGCCCGCGGGGCCACCCTTACCAACCTGCAAGACGTCACGCGGGTGGTGAGCCAGCGAAAGCTGGGAGACCATGACACCCGCCTGCGAGTGGATGTTGGCGGTTACCGCCAGCGCCGCAAGGATGCCCTCGGAAGGTTCGCCCTCAAGGTGGCCAACGACGTCATTGAGTCCGGCACCCCGCGAATTCTCGAGCCAATGAACTCCGCCGATCGCAAGATCGTGCACGACACCTTGGCGAACATGGATGGCATCGTGACCCACTCTGAGGGTGATGATCCGTTCCGCCGCGTGGTCGTGTCGCGCGCTCCAGGGGCCTGACACCGCCGTTTAGGCTGAGGCGGTGACCCCGCCAACCGACGAAGAGCGCCTCACTGAGGTGCTGCAACGGGCACAGGCCGAGGGAGCCTTGGGGTCCTGGCCTATCAGCGAGGTGATTGCGCACGCCCGCGCATTTGTCTCGGCACTCCCCCACGACACCCGAACGGTGCTCGACTTGGGCTCAGGAGCAGGTGTACCGGGGCTCGTGATTGCCCTAGACCTCCCCCAAGTACAGGTCACCCTGGTGGACCGTCGCGACAAACGGGTGGATGCCCTACAACGGGCCGTTGCGCGACTCGGTTGGTCAGAACGCGTCACGGCCCTCTCAGCGGATGTCGCCGAGCTCGCTGCCGACCCGAGGTGGCAAGGCTCGCAAGACGCCGTGGTGGCTCGAGGCTTTGGCCCGCCTGAGATTACGCTCCGATTCGCGGCGAAACTGACTCGCATCGGCGGCGTCGTAGTGATCAGCGAACCACCGTCTGACACCCCCTCTCGTTGGGAGTCGTCCCTGTGCGTGGAGTGTGGCGTGGGCACCCCCGAGCGGCTTGACCGCGTCGTTCGGTTCCACGTGGAACATCACCCCTAAGCCCACTCCCCGATCGTTGACTTCCTCAGGGTGTTCCACGTGGAACACAACCCCGTCACCGAACACGGATGCGGTACGGTAAGGGGGTGAACTCCCCCACCCGAGTGCTTGCGGTTGCCAACCAGAAAGGTGGCGTTGGCAAGACCACCTCCGTGGTCAATCTCTCCGCCAGCATCGCGTTGCTCGGTCACCGCGTGCTGGTGGTTGACCTTGATCCGCAAGGCAATGCATCGACGGGTCTTGGCATTGACATTCGAACGCTCCAGCACAGCGTGTACGACGTGCTCCTGCATGAGACCCCGATTGAAGACGCCGTTCAATCAAGTGCAGTGAAGGGGTTGTTCGTGGTACCCGCAAACCTCGATTTGGCGGGGGCCGAGATTGAGCTTGTGCCGGTCATGGGCCGCGAAACCCGCCTGCGCAAAGCCCTCGAGCGGGTGTCGGGCGACTACGACTACGTGTTTATCGACTGCCCGCCGTCACTGGGCCTTCTCACTGTCAACGCCTTGACGGCGGCCCAGGAGGTGCTCGTGCCGGTGCAGTGTGAGTACTACGCCCTCGAAGGTCTCGCTCAATTGCTTCGAAATATCGAGCTCGTCAACAAAAACCTCAACCCGAGCCTGCATGTGAGCACGATTCTTTGTCAGATGTATGACAGTCGCACCAAGTTGTCAGCGGATGTTGTCAAGGAAGTCCGCGCTCACTTCGGGAACAAGGTGCTGCAGACCGTTATCCCGCGCACCGTCAAAATTGCTGAGTCACCGAGCCACGGTATGCCGGTAGTCGTGCTTGATCCGAGCAGCGTTGGGGCAGAGGCGTACAAATCCGCCGCCAAGGAGGTCGCAGATGGCAGGGCTTAAGACTGGCAAAGGACTCAGCTCACTGATTCCTGGCGGGGGAGGTGTGCCGCCCGTCACAGGTGGTCTCAACGAGGTTGCTATTTCCTCCATTGAACTGAACCCGCATCAACCCAGAACACATTTTGACGAAGAGTCACTCAACGAACTCGCCG
>JBMTYA010000115.1:0-4912 GCA_049454015.1 Ilumatobacteraceae bacterium
TTCGAACCCGTAATTCTCCGCATTGAGCGAGGCGCGACTCTGGTCGACGTAACTGAGTTGCACCGTATCGCCGACGGTGACGATGCCGGAGTCGGGCTTCTCTTGGCCGGTGAGCATGCGAAACAGCGTCGTCTTGCCGGCGCCGTTCGCACCGATGATGCCGACGATTCCTGCTGGCGGCAGCGAAAACGAGAGGTTCTCGATGAGCAGACGGTCGCCGTAGCCCTTCGAGAGATTCTCCACTTTGATGACGGTGTCGCCGAGGCGTTTGCCAGCGGGGATGGTGATCTCCAACTTGTCTGGCCCACGCTCGGCGGCTTGCGCCTCGGCGTGCAGTTTTTCGTAGGCCGCGAGTCGCGCCTTGCCCTTGGCCTGGCGGGCCTTTGGTGCCATGCGCACCCACTCCAGTTCGCGCTGCAACGTGCGACGCCGGACTTCGTTCGATTTTTCTTCTTGTGCCAGACGTTCTTGCTTCTGTTCGAGCCAGCTTGAGTAGTTGCCTGAGAACGGGATGCCGCGACCACGATCGAGTTCGAGAATCCACTTCGCCACGTTGTCCAAGAAGTAACGGTCGTGGGTGATTGCAATGACGGTGCCCGGGTATTCCTGCAGGAAGCGCTCCAGCCAGTCGACACTCTCGGCATCGAGGTGGTTGGTCGGCTCATCGAGTAGCAACAAGTCGGGGCGCGAGAGCAAGAGGCGACACAGTGCGACGCGACGGCGCTCGCCGCCCGACAACTTCGTCACGTCGGCGTCGTTGGGCGGGCAACGCAACGCATCCATCGCAATTTCAACGTTGCGCTCGAGGCTCCATGCGTCGGTGGCGGCAATCTTTGCCTCAAGTTCTGCCTGGCGTGCGCCGACCTTTTCGAAGTCGGCATCCGGCTCGCCCCACATCGCGGTGACCTTTTCGTATTCAGCGAGCAGGTCGCGGATCGGCGCGACACCGTCCATCACGTTGCCGAGCACGTCTTTGTTGGCGTCGAGCTGCGGCTCTTGCGCGAGCAGCCCGACGCTGAACCCTGGCGTGAGGCGCGCTTCGCCGCTGTAGCCGTCATCGAGCCCAGCCATGATCTTGAGCAAGCTCGATTTGCCGCTGCCGTTTGAGCCGAGCACGCCGATTTTCGCCCCTGGATAAAAGGAGAGTGAGATATCAGCCAACACCTGGCGGTCGGGCGGATAAAAGCGCCCGAGTTTGTAGCAGGTGTAGATGAATTCGGCAGTCATCCCCGTACAACCTACTTTCCACTACCTTCGTATATGCAGCGACTCACGTCGTCTGCACCACGTATAACGACTGGGAGGTCACACGGTGGAACTGTTCTCGGGGGATTACTTCCTCAACTTCTTCATGCGCTACCTGCACGTGCTGGTGGGTATTACCTGGATCGGACTTCTCTACTACTTCAACCTTGTGCAAGTGCCTGCGCTCGCGTCGTATGGTGACGAGGCCAAGGCCCGTAATATCACGCTCGACAAACTGGCGCGTCGTGCGCTCTGGTGGTTCCGCTGGGCAGCCATCATGACGCTCGGCACCGGCATCCTCATCACTGGTCAGCCGAGCTACTACGACAACTTCCTCAACTGGGAAGGCGGCAATTCGCTGAACGCGAAGAATGCCGCGATCACCGTCGGCATGATCTACGCCATCACGATGGCTGCCAACGTATGGATGGTCATCTGGAAGAACCAGAAGGTCGTGCTTGCGAACGCAGTGAACGTGCTCGGCGGCGGACAAGCCGACCCGAACGCAGCTTCGGCCGGGCGGCGCGCCCTGCTGGCGTCGCGCCAGAACACGATCTTCTCTGTTTCGATGTTGTGGTTCATGGTCGGCACCGCCCACTTCTACGGCGAGAGCTTCAACAACGCCACCAGCTCGGATGCGATGACGTACCTCATCGTTGCACTGGTCATCGGCGCAATTCTGCAGTTGAATGCCCTCGGCAAGCTCGGCGGCACCGCTGCCACCAACAAGTTGCTGTGGCCGTACGAGTCACACAAGAACGCGCTCATCACGAGCGGCATCCTCTGGCTCGTGCTCTACGTGTTGTCTGAGGTGTTGTTCGCCTGACGAGGCCGTCGCAAGACGCCAGTAGGGCGCAGATAACTACGCTGTACACGTGAGTTCCCCGACGAATACGGCGCCAGGCACGCCCTCGGGCGACGACTTTGGTACGAACTCCTGGCTCGTCGAGGAGATGTACGAACGTTTTCGCGACAACCCCGCTGGCGTCAGCGAACAGTGGCGGGAGTTCTTCAGCGACTACAAATCGAGCGACGTGCCACGCACTGCGGCATCGAACGGATCATCCAGCGCCACCGCAGCCTCGACCGCGCGCGGCTCGACTGGTAGTTCCGCGACTGCGAGCGGTGCCAAGCGCAATGGCGACGACACCTTCCCGATGCGACGCCCCGCCGGCATCGTGCCGACACAGGAGGCACCAGCACCCGCACCGGCAGTGTTGACGCCTCCGTCGGACCCAGAGCCCATTCGCGGAGTCGCAGCGGCGATTGCAACGAACATGGAGCGCAGTCTTGGCGTGCCGACGGCCACGAGCGTGCGCCAGATTCCGGCCAAGTTGCTCGAAGTCAACCGTCGCGTCATCAACGGCTACCGCTCGCGCACCGGCCAGTCGAAAGTCAGTTTCACGCACCTCATCGGATACGCGGTGGTGCGCGCGTTGGTCGACGCAGTGCCGAACATGAAGAACGTCTACGTCGCGGACGGCGACGGCAAGCCGCAGTTGCAGCGCCACACCAACGTAAACCTCGGTCTCGCGGTCGACGTTGACAAGGGCGGTGGCCAGCGCACGCTCGTGGTGCCCGTGTTGAAGGGGGCCGACACCCTCGACTTCATGGGCTTCCTGCTCGCGTACGACGAGATCATCCGCAAGGTGCGCACCAACAAGTTGACCGTCGACGACTTCCAAGGTGCGAACGTAAGCCTCACCAACCCTGGCACCATTGGCACCAACCAGTCGGTGCCGCGCCTCATGGCGGGTCAGGGTCTCATCGTCGGTGTCGGTTCGATCGACTACCCGGCGGAGTTCCAGGGCAGCGACGAGAAGGCACTCGTGCAACTCGGCGTGTCGAAAGTTGTCACCATCACGAGCACGTACGACCACCGCATCATCCAGGGCGCCGAGAGCGGCCTCTTCCTCAAGTACGTCAATGAGTTGCTGCTCGGTGAACACGGTTTTTACGAGCAGATCTTCCGCAGCCTCGGCGTGCCGTACGAGTCGGTCAAGTGGCGCGCGGATTCGAACGACACCGACAGCGTCGACCTGCAGGCGCACAAACAGATGCAAGTGGCGACCCTCATTCGGGTGCACCGCGTGCGCGGCCACTTGATCGCCGACTTGGATCCGCTGCGTTGGAAAGAACCCAAGATGCCAAAGGAGCTCGACCCGCTCACCTACGGCCTCACCATCTGGGACTTGGATCGCGAATTTGCCACGGGCGGCGTCGGCGGGGTGCAGCGCTCGACGCTCGGCGCGCTGCTCGGCGTCTTGCGCGATGCCTACTGCCGCACGATCGGCATCGAGTACATGCACATCCAGAGCACCGACGAGCAACGCTGGGTGCAAGAGCGCGTCGAGGGCCACCGTGAGGACGATTTCGAGTTCGACCCGATGGTGGTGCTCGAACGCCTGAACGCGGCCGAAGCCTTCGAGCGCTTCCTTGCCACCAAGTACGTCGGCACCAAGCGCTTTGGTCTTGAAGGTGCGGAGTCGGCCGTGCCGATTCTCGACACGATTCTCAACCTTGCTGCCGACCACTCGCTTGACGGTGCCGTGCTCGGTATGGCACACCGCGGACGACTGAACGTGCTTGCCAATGTGATGGGCAAGAAGCTCGGCCAGTTGTTCGCCGAGTTCGAGGGTCACGTCGACCCGCACGCAGTGCAAGGTTCTGGCGACGTGAAGTACCACTTGGGTGCCAGCGGCAAGTTCCAGGCGCGCAGCGGCGCGTTGTTGCCCGTCGAGCTCGCGTCAAACCCGAGCCACTTGGAGACCGTCGACCCGATTGTGCTCGGCATGGTGCGCGCGATGCAAGACCAGATCGAGCCGCCAGGTGCGTTCAGCGTGCTGCCACTTCTCATCCACGGTGACGCAGCGTTCGCCGGGCAGGGCGTGGTTGCGGAGTGCCTCGCGATGAGCGACACGAGCGGCTACCGCGTCGGCGGAACCATCCATCTCATCATCAACAACCAGATCGGCTTCACCACGTCACCGGAGTATGCGCGTTCGTCGCAGTACTGCAGCGACGTCGCCAAGTCGGTCGGTGCTCCAATTTTCCACGTGAACGGCGACGACCCCGAGGCATGCGTACGCGTCGCCAAGATGGCGTTTGACTACCGCCAGGCATTCCACAAAGACGTCGTCATCGACATGGTGTGCTACCGACGCCATGGTCATAACGAAGGTGACGACCCGAGCTACACGCAGCCACTGATGTACAAGGCCATCGCTGAGCGTCGCAGCGTGCGCAAGTTGTACCTCGAGGCGCTCGTGAAGCGCGGTGTCGTGACGATGGAAGAAGCCGAGCGTGTACTTGCCGACTACCAAGCCAAGTTGCAGTCAGCACTCGACGAGACGAGGGCGCACGCCCGCGATGTCATCAAGGTGCCACCGCCACCAAAGCCCATCGGTGTGCTGCCGCATGTGATGACCGGTGTCGAGCGTGGCGCGCTCGACCGAGTGTTCGCTGCGATGAACCGCTACCCGGAGAACTTCACGGTGCACCCGAAGTTGTTGCGCCAGTTCGAACAGCGCACGGAGATGTACGAGCGCGACGGTCAGGCTGACTGGGCGACCGCCGAAGCGCTCGCCTTCGGCTCGCTCGCACTCGAGGGTTCGCCGGTGCGACTCGCTGGCGAAGACTGCCGCCGTGGCACGTTCAGCCAGCGTCA
>JBMTYA010000116.1:0-4797 GCA_049454015.1 Ilumatobacteraceae bacterium
CTCGAAGACGTCGACGCGTATCACGTGGTGCGCGCGCACATGGACTACTTCGAGGCAATCGGTGCAGTCGGCCCGCAGGCTGACGACTAAACCACTCTCAGTCGGTGCGCGGCAAGGAGACTCGTGCGGGGGTCAGCCCATCGCTTCTTCGTAGCTCCGGTCGGTGTGGAAGTCTGATCGCCACAGATTGATGTAGCGCTGCAAGCGGGGGTTGAAATACGGGTCATTGTCGAGCACATGGCCCCAGCGGTGACCGAGTTTGCCGACCTCGGCTTCGATGCGCAGCGCGACGCGAGTCTTTGACTCAAAGTGGAAGAACTTCGCGTATGGAGTAAAGACGACTCGATAGCCAGCTTGCTGCACTTTGAGCGCGAAGTCGACATCGTTCCAGTTAGCCGGAAACTGCGTGCTGAGACCGCCGACTGCTTCGAAGGCTTTTCGCGACGTCATGAGGCATGCCGCGATAACACTTGATGCCTCGCGCTGCACGCGCAGATAGTTGTGGGCGCCGCGAGTGTCAGCGGGCTGCAGTCGGTACATGTCCGTCGGATCGGGGCTGAACACGTGCCCAGCACTCTGGATGGTGCCGTCCTCAAAGTGCAGGATTGGTCCGACGATTCCGATTGTCGGGTCTTCGAAGAACGACAGCATCGTCTCAAGTGCATCTGGCGTGATGATTTCGGTGTCGTCGTTGAGTAGCAAGATGAACTCGCCGTTCGAGTGCGCAACACCAATGTTATTTTTGACCGCGAAATTGAAGGCTTGGTCGTAGTCGACGATGATCAGTCGCTCGCCGGCAAGCTGCGCTAGGGCGGTGCGCACCTCTGGTGGGGTCGGCGTGTCGGCGACAACGATGAACTCCAGTTCTTTGTATGTCGACTTTTCCAGCATCGTGCGCACGGTGTTGATCACCAGCGGGGTCGACACGCCGCGCAAGTCCGCGCTACTACCGCGCGTCGGAATAATGACCGAAACAAGTGGCCGCCTGGAGAGATGACGTTTCACACGCACGCAGGGGGTGGCGTCGTCAACATCGACATCGGCAGCGATATCAAGACGCGCAAGGTGCTCTCGCACCGCTCGAGGATTCGCCGGCGGAAGAAAGTTGCTGCTCGGAGTGAAGTTCAATATTTCTGCGACGCGCAGCACCGACCGCGCCTGCTCGCTTAGGCGCAAGTTGCGGTCATGTGAATCGGTCGAGACGAGTAGTTCGAGGCCACCAACCGCATCGACGGTGCGTCGGCGTGCCATGACGAAGCCACCGATGTAGTCGTGCGACCGTAGACGCTCCGGAGAAAACGAAGGTCGCCTCTGGAACGTCGGGAGTTTGTCGGCACGCTTCACTTCGTGGCGAGTGTCGCCGTAGATCACGTCGACATTGTCAGCAGCTTGACGTGCTGCGCGCAAGGCATCGGGCGTGACTTTGTCGCCGGCGGGTACGAACACCACCCATTCGGCAGTCGGGTGGTCGCCCACGGTGATACGCCGTGTTGACAGCGGATGCGCAGCTGCGCCTGATGCGGGCACGGTGCGGGTGTCGGATTGTGTGGCAGTGTCAATCGGCGAACTGAGGTACCAGTGCTTGGTGCCGAAACCGAGCCGTCGAATCGACGCCGCGGTAACCGAGAGTGCCTCAGGGGATGCCGACGCAGCATTCGTGGCGAAGAGAAACTGGGCCACTCAGCGAACCAGTCGTTTCTTCAGTGCCATCCGCAGCCCGAACGGCAAGTTGCGATACAAGAATCGAAGCGGTCTCATCCAATCCAGATGCACCCAGTCGTTGGGCTTCTTGCCAAACTCGTATTCGGGCAGGTCGTCTGAGGGCCTGGCGCCGAGCATTCGTCGCCGCTGTTCGGCAGCGATGCGTCCGGCTTCTGCGTCAATTTCTGCCCAGCGTTGGAGCGTGGCTTCAATCTCGCGTGCGTCGCGCTTGGAGTTCACTCAATCCTCGGTGAGGGTCAAATCATCACGTTGAAGTTGGACATGATGCGAGCAGCGAGGTCGGCGTCGCCAGTGATGGAGACCCGCTGGTCACCAGGCTTCCAGAATTGACGACCGCAGCAGATGGCGAAATACGCATCGCTGTCGATGGTGATTGCGCAGAGGGGATTCGTCACTGTGTCGACGAGCTTTGCGCGGCCCGCCTCAGTGGCAACATGAAACTCTGCCGTGACGGCGCCCACTAACCGCATGGTGATAGTGCTGCCGTCGGGGGCCTTGGCGCGCTTTCCGACGACCATCGGCAGCGATCGAACGAAGCGCGAGAGGCTGTGCTTTGCGGCAGCTCCGCCTTGGTTGCCGGGGAGTCTGAGCGCGCGACGGATGTCTTGTTCGTGCACCCAGGCGTCCATCACGCGGATGTGCATAAAGTCGGCGAACGTTCCGGGGCCGGTCGGCGTCATCATCTCGCGGGTGAAGTATGAGTCGTCGGCAGTGGCGAACGTGTGGCGACGCTTAGCTTGCACTTCTTTCCACTCTGCGAACACTGCGCTGCCGGGCAAAGACCGACGTGCATCCACCTCGTGCTCGTTGAATTCGCCGATTGGGTTCTTCACGTTAGAGAGATCGCTTGCACGATGTGAGGTGCCAGGCTCGCCGTGCAAGCCCTTTTCTGAAGACACAAGGTGCGAGAGCGTGTCTTGCACAGTCCAGCCGGGGAGCTCAGTCATCGTCTTCCACTGCGACTCATCGAGCGTGGCGAGCAGAGTGTCGAGCGAGTCCCAGACATCTTCAAGCATCGTGACGAGTTCGGTCGGGCGGCTCATAAGGCTGGGTTCTGCACCGTCTGCCACTCACGGGCGCGGAGATACGGGTTGAACGCGTTTGCGATGTGCGTCATGTCGTCGGGTGTCTTTGGCACTTTCAATTCGTAGAAGTGTGGAAACTGCGCCATACCGCTGACCAGTTGCCAGAGCCGAACCGCGTCGTCACCGGTCGGGGCAGGCACGATGACGGGCCCGAACACTGCACGGCCTGTTGATGGAAGAAGAATCGGCACGCCGAACCCGCCGAGTTGTTTCACGGCATGGTCGTGGTCGTGTCGAACGTCGTCGTGCGTCGTTTGGTCGGCGAGTGCAGACTGCCACGTGGTGTCAGGAGCGCCGATTGATGCGAGCAGTTTGCGGGCCGTCGCTTCTTCGTAGGGTCGCAGGCCTTCCAGATGCAGCGCGTTGGCACTCGCGAGATACCAAGCACCGCACAAGTCGTTGTCAATACGTCGCAGCCAAGCGGCAATGCGAAGCGGTGTCCAGCCGTATGCGATGTCGCGTTCCCACGGCATCTTCTTGCCTTCGACGTGGTTGATGACTTCAAGGCTGAAGAATTTCCAGTTGACGCGCAGACCAGTGAGGCGCTGCACCTCGCGAATCCATAGCGACGTCTGGTGAGCGTACGGACACATGGTGTCGAAGTAAAAATCAACTGTGTCCGGCGCAGAAGCCATACCTGAACCCTAGGTTAGATTTGTTGCGTGAAACGCCCCGGGCGCTTTGAGCACACGCAGTTTCTCGGCGACAAACGCACGCAATTGGTGTACGACGTAGATGCTTGGACCGACGAAGCGTTGATTGACGACATCGTCGCCACCAACTCAGGAATTTGTTTCGCACCCGACACGCTGGCCGAAGCCCGCAATCGCGGATACCGTCTCGCCAGCGCGTGAACGGCACTTTCGTCTCCGGCACGCTCACGCTGCAGCGCTACCTCAACCATGGGCCAGCCCGAGGTGCTGCCCGCCCAGCTGCGTTGCTTTGTCATGGTTTCCCGATTGGTCCGCAAGACGCGCGACACTCCGCGAGTTCGTTTCCGGAGTTGATCGATCGCATCGGTAACGAGCTCGGCTGGAGCGGCATGACGTTCACGTTCCGCGGTTGCGGCAACAGCGAGGGCGACTTCTCGATGCAAGGTTGGGTCGAAGACACGCGCGCCGCAATCGATCATCTCGTCGCCGAATGTCAACCCACCCAAGTTTGGCTGCTCGGCACTAACACCGGTGCATCGGTGGCGTTGTGCGTGGCTGCCGATGATCCGCGTGTGAGTGGATGTGCGTTGCTCGGGCCGCGAGCGGACTTTGACGATTGGGCAGAGCATCCGCGTCGACTGCTTGAGCACTCGCGAGAAATTGGTTCGGTGCGAACGCCTGGGTTCCCGACGCAGTTCGACGACTGGAGCCGCGAGTTGCGACGCTTTCGGCCGAGCGAAGCCGCGCGTCGTTTTGCGCCGCGACCGCTGCTCTTGATGCACGGCGACGAAGACGAATTGGTGCCAGAGAGCGACTCGCGCACGCTTGCTGAAGCACACGGCAGCGCAGAGCTGCACGTCATCCAAGGTGGCGGACATCGTTTGCGCCACGACCCACGCGCGATTGCAATGCTGATTGGGTGGCTCGACCGTCAGCGCGCGTAAGCAGCGCAGACGAGACTCTTCAGCGTGCGTAAGTAGCGCGGACGAAATTGTTTAGCGCGCGTAGCCCTCGGGGTGGCGTTCGTGCCAGCGATACGCGCTGGCGATGATCTCGCGCAGGTCGCGCGTCGCACGCCAACCCAGCACTGCACGAATCAACGTCGGGTCGGCGTACACCGCTGCCGGGTCACCTGGCCGACGGCCGACTACTTCATGCGGAAGCGACCGAGCAGTAATCGATTCGGTGGTTTCAATCAGCTCACGAATTGAAGTCCCTTGCCCTGTGCCCACGTTGCAGGCGAGCGTCTTGCCGCCAGTCGCAAGGTAGTCGAGTGCTTTCACGTGTGCATCGGCGAGATCGGAGACGTGCACGTAGTCGCGCACGCACGTGCCGTC
>JBMTYA010000117.1:0-4732 GCA_049454015.1 Ilumatobacteraceae bacterium
GCGGTGGCGGTGGGTGTTGACGGGCTCTTCCTCGAGACGCACCCCGACCCCGACAAAGCACCAAGTGACGGACCAAACATGATTCCGCTGCACCGCATGGAGGCTCTCCTTGAGCAATTGGTGCTCATCCGCAAGGTCGTCGCTGTCTCTGGCCCACAACCCACCACCTACTGACGGTCGCACGTGGGCACCCAGCAAAGCGGAAGCACGTTCAACGCAGGCTTGCAGCAAAGCGGCAGCACAATTGGCGCGGGCACGCATCACGACATGATTCGCGTGTTCATCGGCTATGACGAAAAAGAGTCTGTGGCGTATCACGTGCTCGCACATTCGATATTGCGCCACGCGACGCGACCAGTTTCAATCACCCCGCTCGTGAAGAACCACATGGCACCGTTTTATCAGCGCGAGCGTTCGGCGATTGAGTCGACCGATTTCTCGTTCACGCGCTTCTTGGTGCCCTATCTGAGCGGTTACCAGGGCTGGTCGGTGTTCATGGATTGCGACATGCTGATGACCACAGACATCTCCGAACTATTCCAGTTGCGTGATGAGAAGTTCGCCGTCATGTGCGTGAAGCATGACTACGTAGCTCGTGATGATGTGAAGTTCCTCGGTGCTGTGCAGACGAAATACGAGAAAAAGAATTGGTCGAGCGTGATGCTCTTCAACAATGCAAAGTGCACCTCGTTGACGCCTGAGGTTGTGGCAAACGAGACCGGCTTGTTTCTGCACCAGTTCAAATGGCTATCGAGTGACGATCAGATCGGCGCCATCCCCACGACGTGGAACTATCTCGTCGGCGAGATGACGATGCCGGGCACCCCAAATCTCATTCACTACACGCTCGGTGGGCCGTACTTTGACGCATACCGTAACTGCGAGCATGCTGATAAGTGGTTCGCCGAGCAGCGCCTGATGAGCCACTCCGCCAAAGGCTGACGGTTGGTGAACATCGCACAGCGTGCGTACGTCTTTGCGTTGGCTGGCAAGGCTGACGCCGACAACATCATCCCAGTGATTTGGGAAGTGTCGCGCGACGGCACACCGTGCCACGTGGTGGTTGCAGATGCCTCGGTGTACGACTCATTGCAGCGTGCTTTGTGGCGCAAGGATCGACCGTCCGTTGAGGTGAGTGCGTGTTTCACCCACGATGGCCCGCCGAGTGCCGTTGAACGAGTGCGACGAATCCGCTGGAACCGATTTGCCCTGAAGCGTTTCTTACAGCGCACGAATGCTGGCATCGTGTGCGTGCAGTGGCGGGAGGGCATCGCTCACGACCGCGCTGGGTTCGTGCGCCGCACCATTCGCTGGTGGTCCACTGGATATTTCACCCAGTTGCAGTTCGCTGCCCGTGAACTGTCGATTCCGGTCGTGGCGCTGCCGCACGGACACTCCACGAAGACCACCATCATTCGCAGCACGCACGTGCGCTCGAAATCCGAGGCCAACAGTGGCAAGCTGCCCTTCGCCGACCGAGACTCGTTTGCGGCGTACGTTTTTTGTTCTGACTATCACCGTGATGCGGTGGCGGCGAACTCCGACATGCACGGAGGAAACCTTCGCGTCTGGGGCAGCCCTCGGTTCAACGATGCGTGGGTACCGCAGTTGTATGCACAAGCGCCCGCGGTGTCGTTGCCGCCATTGCCGGCCGGAGCCGTTCGTCGCGTGTTGTTTTTCGTGCCGAAGTGGCAGAACTTGGTTGACCGCGATGCAACGATGCGACTCATCGCCGCGCTCGGGGCCAACCCACGCATTCAACTTGTGGTGCGGGGCCACCTCCGCGCCGAGGCCGCTGCGCTCACTGCCAATGAGCGTGAGGTGCTTGAGCGAGGCAACGTGGTGATGATCGCCGACGACGTGTCATCGCCGAGCCTCATCAATGCATGCGACGCGGTGGTTGACGTGGATTCGAGCATCGCTTTTGATGCTGTCTTGCTCGGCAAGCCGTACGTGCGACCTCGTTATCTACAGGATGTCTCGGTCGAGACGGTGTGGGATCGCCTCGGTGGTGCGCACCAGCCGCAGTCGTTGGATGCAACCGTCGCATTGTTGGGCGGTGATTCGCTCGCACCAGCCGCCCGAGATGCGTCGTTCGACCGTGTTGTGTTTGGCGGCAGCGGCGTCGAAGTACTTGCTCGCTATTGCGACGAACTTCGCGCGATCGCCAACGCCTAGAGCCGGGTCTGAATAACGCGACCCACCACATCGTGCTTCGGCAGCGATGTGACCACGAGTGCACGCTTCAGCCAGCGATCAGTGCCGTCGTAGCGCGGGGTAAACGGTGTTCGTCCGTGCACGGCGCGGTCGTTATCGATGACGAGCAGGTCACCATCATTGAGCACGACGCGTTTGGTCGCACGTTTCACGGCCATATGCAACTCGGCAAGGGCATTCGCCGCCCGCGTCGAGGTGCCCGACATCAGTAGTTCGTCGTAGACAAGCACCCACCCTGACTGCTTCTTCGTAAGCGGCGTAACGGTGACGCGCGCATCGGGTTCGCCGTTGGTCATGAAGCTCGGGTCGACGGTGGTAACGAACTCGCTCGTCTGTAGCACCTCAACAGCTTCGGTGGAGAGATACTGAACGATGTCATTTACGTCGGCGTAGGTGGTTGCTGCCTGCGCATCGCCGCGCAAGCACAACAACACCACGTAACGCGGCTTGTGCGGGTGAAAGGCAGTCTCGGTGTGCGAGCCGAGCATCACTTTCGACGAGGTCGACACTTGGGCTCGTTCGGATGACTTAACGGGGAAGATGTCTTGGATGAGTCGCCCGTTCTGCTCGCGGTCGTAACCGACCGCGCGACCAATGTCGTCGGCAAAGCGCAGCAACGCGCGGGTTGCTACCGGGCAAGCGTCGATATCGGAGTTTGCAACAAGCGGTGTCGGCGGCACGACGCCGGTGAAGTACTGCGGGATGAGCGTGATCGCCGACGTTGCGCTGCGCAACCACCGACCGCGCAACATCTCATCGCGTGCGTGAGACGAATCAGTGGTGTCGTCATGGAGAAACACATTCCTCGTAATCATGGCAATCAGGATGGCGAAGAATCCGCTGCGAAAATCGCAGATTTGCACCGTAGAGTGGCCATATGGCTGATGAAAACGAAGTTGTCGATGTAAAAGACCGTGAAATACTCAGTGTTCTCAAAGAAGACGCCCGAATCCCTTGGCAAATGTTGGGCGAACGTGTCGGCCTCTCTGCAAACGCTGCCGCCGACCGGGTTCGCAGGCTCATGCGCCGCAAGGTGATTTCGCGGTTCACGACGGTGGTCGACCAACGCCAGCTGGGGCGTTCGCTGGGCGCGATTATCGATGCCCGCATCGAGACCACGCCGAAGTTTGATGAAGCGCTGCGCAAACGCGACGACGTGGTCTGGGCGGCCCACGTGACGGGGGTTCCTGACGTAAAGATCATGGTGGCGTGCGATGGCACCGATGGGCTCGACCAGTTTTTGCAGTGGCTGCACAAGCAAGGGGCGGTCGACACCCGCACCGACGTGGTGCTGCGCCCCATCGTGGGGGTGTGACCCGTTTCTGCTCGGGTGACGGGTGGCGACGGCTGGGTTGTGACGCCTGGGCGGTAGGCGGTTAGCAGTCTCGTCGGTAGAGTGCTAACGCCTTTCGACGGGAAAGGCACCCCAAAAACGCCCGTCTACATCACACAAGGAGACGCCGATGCCAAAGATCATCCTCTTCGACGAAGCAGCCCGCCGCGGCCTTGAAGCCGGCATGAACCAGCTCGCCGACGCAGTGCGAGTCACGCTCGGACCCAAGGGTCGCAATGTCGTGCTCGACAAGAAGTGGGGCGCCCCGACCATCACCAACGACGGTGTGTCGATTGCCAAAGAAATCGAACTCGAAGACCCGTACGAACGCATTGGCGCCGAACTGGTGAAGGAAGTCGCCAAGAAGACCGACGACGTCGCAGGTGACGGCACCACCACCGCCACCGTGCTCGCCTGGGCGATGGTGCACGAAGGCTTGCGCAACGTCGCAGCCGGCGCCAACCCGATGAGCCTGAAGCGCGGCATCGAGAAAGCCGTCGAAGCGGCCGTCGCGAGCATCAAGTCGCTCGCCAAAGAAGTCGACAACAAGTCGCAGATTGCGCAAGTGGCATCGATTTCTGCCGCCGACACCGAGATTGGCAGCCGCATCTCCGAAGCCATCGACAAGGTGGGTAAGGACGGCGTCATCACCGTCGAAGAGAGCCAGACGTTTGGCATCGAGATGGATCTCGTCGAAGGCATGCGCTTTGACAAGGGCTACATCTCGCCATACTTCGTAACCGACACCGATCGCATGGAAGCCGTGATTGAAGAGCCGTACATCCTCTTCCTCGGCACCAAGATTTCGGCCGTGCGCGACATGCTGCCCGTGCTCGAAAAAGTGATGCAGGCTGGCAAGCAGCTCATCATCATCGCCGAAGACGTCGAAGGCGAGGCACTCGCCACGCTCGTCGTCAACAAGATTCGCGGCACGTTCAAGAGCGTCGCCATCAAGGCACCAGGCTTCGGTGATCGCCGTAAGGCGATGCTGCAAGACATGGCAATTCTCACCAAGGGCCAAGTCATCAGCGAAGAGGTGGGCTTGAAACTGGAGAACGTCACCCTCGATTTGCTCGGTCGCGCCAAGAAAGTGGTGGTCACCAAAGACGAAACCACCATCATCGAAGGTGCGGGCGATGAAGCCGACATCAACGGCCGCATCAACCAGATCAAGACCGAAAT
>JBMTYA010000118.1:0-4635 GCA_049454015.1 Ilumatobacteraceae bacterium
TTGTGGCAGCACCAAACACCACCTCACCTGTATAGGTTTTCGGCAGGTCGCCGAAGAATTGCAGCAGTCGCGTGGCGTTGCCAACGGCAACGATCAATACACCGGTGGCGTCTGGGTCGAGCGTGCCCGAGTGGCCCACGCGTCGCTCGTTGAACCTTCGGCGCAGACGACCGACCACATCGTGGCTCGTCATGCCGGCCGGTTTGTCGACCACGACAAAGCCGTGCGTGACGGCGGGCTTGCGGGCCATGTGGCTGACTCAGCCGACGTCAGTCGACGGAGACGACTCGCCGCTCGCACGCCGACGTGCGTCTTCGCGCAAGACCTCGTCAATGCGTGCCGCCGCCCGCATCGTCTCGTCAGGCTTGAACTCAAGCACCGGCGTGCGGCGCGAACGCACCTGTAGTGCTATCTCGTGCTGGATGCGCTTGCGGTACTCGTTCAGTGCCTCGATGATCTTCTCGTCGCCAGCCACACCCTCGAGCGAGTCGAAGTAGACCACACCATGGTTCATTTCTGAGTCCACATCGACCGCAGTCACAGTCACCAGCTGCAAGCGGTCGTCGTCGAGTTTCGCAAGTTCGTCGGCGATGACCTCGCGGAGCGTCTCGCTCATGCGCGCGTTGCGCTCGTTACGGCGACGGTCATCAGCGCGACCCGGACGACGTCGGTTGCGCGCCACGACAACTACGCTAAACGACGATGCCCGCGAGTGATTCGACACCGAAACACCGCTACAACGCCTCGCTTGCCGCACAGATAGAAGCCAAATGGCAGGACCGCTGGGAGGCAGGTCGCACTTTCGAGGCGCCCAACCCCGCCGGACCGCTTGCCGAGCCCGCCAAGATCGCTGGTCGCAAGAAACTCTTCATTCTCGACATGTTCCCGTACCCGTCGGGCGCCGGTCTGCACGTCGGCCACCCGCTCGGGTACATCGCTACCGACGTATTCGGCCGATACAAGCGCATGACGGGCTTCAACGTTTTGCACGCATTGGGGTACGACTCGTTCGGCCTGCCAGCCGAGCAACATGCGATCACCACTGGCATTCACCCGCGCGAAAACACAGAGTCGAACATTGCGAACATGCGGCGTCAGTTGCGACGCTTGGGCCTAGCCCACGACGCACGCCGCAGCGTGAGCACAACCGACGAGGCGTTCTACCGCTGGACGCAGTGGATTTTTCTTCAGGTGTTCAACTCGTGGTTCGACGCCGATAAGGGCAAGGCTCGACCAATCAGCGAACTGATCGCCGAATTCGAAGCGGGCGTGCGTGCGACAGGCGCGAAGAAATGGTCGGAGATGTCAGCTCGCGAAAAGAAACAACTCGTCAACGACCATCGCCTCGCCTATCTCGCTGACGCGCCAGTCAACTGGTGCCCCGGGCTCGGCACCATCCTCGCCAACGAGGAGGTGACCGCCGAGGGACGCAGCGACATCGGCAACTACCCGGTATTCAAACGCAACATGCGCCAGTGGACCATGCGCATCACCGCATACGCCGACCGACTGCTTGACGACCTCGACCGTCTCGACTGGCCGGAGTCGATCAAACTCATGCAGCGCAACTGGATCGGTCGCAGCGAGGGCGCCCATGTTCGATTCGCGTCGAATGCAGGCGACATCGAAGTGTTCACCACGCGACCCGACACCCTCTTTGGCGCAACGTTCATGGTGCTCTCGCCCGAACACCCCTTGGTCGACTCGCTCACCACACCCGATCAACGCGACGCCGTCGCCAAATACCGCGCGCAGGCCGCAGCCGCGAGCGCCGCAGACCGCCAGAGCGATGAGCGCGAGAAGACGGGTGTCGCAATCGGTGCCACCGCGACGAACCCGGTGACCGGAAAAGAAATTCCGGTGTGGATCGCCGACTATGTGCTCATGGGTTATGGCACCGGCGCAATCATGGCGGTGCCCTCGGGCGACGAGCGCGACTTTGCCTTCGCCCGCAAATACTCGCTGCCGATTGTTGCCACGCAGATGCCGCCTGACTCGTGGTTCGCCGCACACAAGATGGCCGCGTCGGTCGACTGCGCGAAGTGGCCAGCTGCCTACGTGGGCGAAGGCACCTATGTGAACTCGCGCAACGACACGCTCGCGCTCGACGGCATCACGGAAATGGCCGAAGCCAAACGACTCACCATCGACTGGCTCGCCGCACGTGGCATCGGGCGTGGTGCGATTACCTACAAACTGCGCGACTGGTTGTTCTCGCGTCAGCGCTATTGGGGCGAGCCCTTCCCCATCGTCTACGACGAAGACGACATGCCCGTCTCCGTGCCCGACGCGCTGCTGCCCGTCACGCTGCCAGAGCTCGCCGACTTCAAGCCGCAAGCACTCGACCCCAACGACGAAGTCACCGACCCGATACCGCCGCTTGCCAGGCGCGCGGACTGGGTGAAAGTCGAGATGGAAGTAAATGATCCGATCACCGGTGTAAAGAAGCCGCGCACCACGATGCGCCGTGAAATCAACGTGATGCCGCAGTGGGCAGGCAGCTGTTGGTACGAACTTCGCTACCTCGACCCCACCAACTCTTCTGCATTCGTCGATGCCGATGTAGAGCGCTACTGGATGGGGCCGCAACACGACGGCCACACGGGTGGCGTCGATCTCTACGTCGGCGGTGTCGAGCACGCGGTGCTGCACCTTCTCTATTCGCGCTTCTGGCACAAGGTGATGTACGACCTAGGCCATGTGTCGAGCAGCGAACCATTCCACCGCTTGTTCAACCAGGGCTACATCCAGGCGTACGCCTACCGAGATGCGCGAGGTCAAACCGTGCCCGCCAACGAGGTGCAAGAACTCGACGGCAAATACTTCTACGACGGCGAAGGCGTCGCTCGTGAATACGGAAAGATGGGCAAGAGCCTGAAAAACATCGTCACACCCGACGAGATGTACGACGAATTCGGCGCTGACACTTTCCGCTTGTACGAGATGTCGATGGGGCCGCTCGATGCGAGCCGCCCGTGGAACACCCGCGACGTCGTCGGCATGCAGCGCTTCTTGCAGCGCGTATGGCGCAACCTCGTCGACGAAGACTCAGGCCAACTCACCGTCACCGATGCCCAGTGCCCCGAACCGCTCTTGCGAGCTCTACACGTCGCAATCGACGGCGTGCGCCGCGACATGGATGGAATGCGCTTCAACACCGCAATTGCCAAGTTGATTGAACTCAACAACGCGCTCACCAAGCACGTCGAGGCAACTGGGTCAACCCCTCGTGTGGTGGCCGAAGCACTCACCCAGATGTTGAGCCCGCTGTGCCCGCACCTGGCGAGTGAACTCTGGCAACGACTCGGGCGCACCGACGAAATCACCTACGCCACCTTCCCCATCGCCGACCCTGCCCTGCTCGTGAGCGACACGATGGAGATACCCGTGCAGGTCAACGGAAAGGTTCGTACGCGCCTCACGGTGCCGCGCGTGGCGAGCAACGACGAACTCACTGCGTTGGCTCTCGCCGACGAGGCGGTCACCAAGGCGATGGCAGGCAAGCCGGCAAAAAATGTCGTGGTGGTGCCGCAGCGTCTGGTGAACGTCGTCGTCTGACCACGAGCGTGGAGAAGACTTACTCCGCCCCCGGGCTGAAGGTGGTTGACGATCCCCGTCTCGGACAAAAAGCGGTTGCTGAGAGAGCCTTTCGCCGTGGTGAAGTAGTGGCAATCTGGCGCGGGCGAACGATTACCGAGCAAGAAGCCGTCAATCTTTCAGCCGTCGAGCGTGACCAACTGCTACAGGTAGACGACGACGCGTTTCTCGTAAATGACGAAGACTTGCTCGCTGCCGACTACATCAACCACAGCTGCGAACCGAATTGTGGCTTTACCGATGCCACAACACTCGTGGCGATGCGCGATATCGCCGCAGGAGAATCGGTGACCTTCGACTATGCAATGAGCGACACCAACTCGTTCATCACGTTCAATTGTCGATGCGGCACGGCAAGCTGTCGCGGGCGAATGAGTGGAGACGACTGGCAGCTTTCCCAGTTGCAAGAGCGATATTCAGGTTGGTTTGCGCCGCATGTAGCCCGCTTGATTGCTGCTGCCGGTCCGACGGGTGAACAGGTGACGCGCGACTAGAGCACTCAGAGCCAAAACACCAGCTCGCCTAGCGAATCGCACGCCACAGCGCCGGCTCAACCGTCACAACACGCGCCAAATAGTTCGAACCGTCGGCGCTCCACGAGTGCTCGAGATATTGGGGCTCACCCAATTGGTAGGAGAACGCACCGTCAACGATTCCAAATTCGTAGGCACAAGAGGGCGCGATCATCCCTTGTGTGCCGGCGAATGCCGCAAAGCACGACATGTGCGCGTGACCTGCCGAAACTGCGAACACTTCGTGACGCTCAACTACGTCAGTTAGCCGCTGCACCGAATCATCATCAAGACGGATGCTGTCAAACACCCGCCCACCCACCCGAATGCAAGGGTGATGCATCACCACGAGGCTGTGGTGACCGCGTAACTGATGGTCGAGCCACTCGGTCTGCGAAACGTCGAGAGAACCGTCTTCGCGTCCGGGCCTCGACGTGTCGAGCACCACGAGGCGGCCACCCGGCAAGTCGACGACATAGTCGCAGCGACCGTTGACCGATGGCAGATTGAAGAGCCGCTGCATCTT
>JBMTYA010000119.1:0-4587 GCA_049454015.1 Ilumatobacteraceae bacterium
AGGCACGTCGATCATGACTGACGACACCACCAAGTCGAATCCGGAGGGCGCCGACGGCGCCACCCCTCACGCCGACACGGCGCCTTCCGGTGAGACTCCCAGTACAGAGGAATCAGGCGGCGACCGTTTCGGTGTGAGCGATGTGCTCGATGCGGTGACCAAAGAGCGCGACGAATTCAAGAATCTCGCCCTGCGCCTGCAAGCCGACTTCGAAAACTTCCGCAAGCGCGCCACCGCCCAGATGGTCGACGACGTTGACCGCGCAACCGGCCGTCTAGTTGAGTCGATTCTTCCGGTGTTGGACGCGTGCGAGGCCGCGGCAGCACACGGCGTGCAAGGCATCGAGTCGGTGTGGTCTGCGCTCATCGGTGCACTGCAGAAGCAGGGCCTCGAAGCACTCGATCTAGCCGACAAACCGTTTGACCCAGCGACAGCAGAGGCTGTGGTGCACGAACCAGCCGAAGGCGAGAGCGAAGGACCAGTCGTGGTCGAAGTGTTGCGCACGGGATATCGCTGGAAGGGGCGGGTCGTGCGCGCGGCAATGGTGAAGGTGAAGGGCTGAGCACTCTTTCAAGCAACGAGTCGAGGACGCGATGACTGCACAACGAGAGTGGTTTGAAAAGGACTACTACGCCGTGCTCGGTGTCGCGCAAAATGCGTCGGCAAAAGACATCACCAAGGCGTACCGCAAGCTTGCGCGCCAGTACCACCCTGACGCCAACCCCAACAACGCGTCTGCTGAAGAGCGCTTCAAAGAAATTTCTGCTGCGTATGACGTGCTGGGCGACGAGGAGCGTCGTCGTGAGTACGACGAGGTCAGGCGACTCGGGCCAGGTGCATTCGGTGGGCCAGGCAACGGTTCGTTCCGCTTCGACATGGGCGACATGGCAGGTGCGGGTGGACTTGGCGACTTGCTCAGTCAGATGTTCGGCGGTGCCCGCCGTGGGGGAGCAGGCGTCGGACCACAACGTGGTTCTGATCTTGAAGCCGCACTCACCATCGACTTCGTAGATGCAGCAAAGGGCCTCACGACGACGCTGCATCTGAATTCTGAGGCGACGTGCTCTACGTGCAGCGGCTCTGGTGCACGACCAGGCACCAACCCAGTGCGGTGCGCGTCGTGCAACGGTCGCGGTGTTACTGAAGTGAACCAAGGCGGTTTTGCATTCTCCACTCCGTGCTCGCGCTGCGCCGGCCGCGGTGCAGTCACCGAGCACCCGTGCGGCACATGCCGAGGAACTGGTGTCGAGATGCGCAACCGCGAAGTGAAGGTGCGTGTGCCAGCAGGCGTCGACGACGGCACGCGCATTCGTCTGAAAGGCAGGGGTGCGCCGGGTCGAAATGGCGGGCAACCCGGCGACCTCTTCGTTGTGTGCCGTGTGGCTCCGCACCCACAGTTCACACGCGACGGCCACAACTTGCTCGTGCGCGTGCTTGTGCCATTCACTTCAGCCGCTCTCGGCGCCGACGTGAACGTGCCGACGCTGGAAGGCGACGAAGTGACGCTTCGTCTGCGGCCCGGCACCCAACCCGGAAGTCGTCACCGTGTGAAGGGTCGTGGTATCGCATCTGAAAAGTTGACCGGTGATCTCATCGTGACCGTCGACATCGTCGTGCCCACATCGCTCACACAACAACAACGCGAAGCGTTGCTCGCATTCGCCAAGGAGGAAGCGTCATGAGCACCCAACCTGATCGCGATAACTACCGCATGGCGGTGTACGTCATCTCCGTCGCCGCGGAACTCTCTGGCATGCATCCGCAGACGTTGCGAAATTACGAGCGTGTGGGGTTGCTCAATCCTGCTCGCACACAAGGCGGCAACCGCCGCTACAGCGACGCTGATATCGCACGACTCCATCGAATCGCCGAACTGGTCGACGCGGGGCTCAATCTCGAAGGCATTCGCCAGGTGCTCGAGCTCGAACACCAAGTCGCAGAGCTACGCCAGCAGGTCGACGCGCTTCGCGACCGTGTGTCGCGCGAACGCGCCTCGCGCGGTGAACTTGTACCAACGCGCCAAGTGCTGTCGGTCTTCACCCGACGTTCCGGTTTTTTCGGTGAGCGCTGACGAGGAGGACGCACGATGACCCTTGACCCCCGCAAATGGACGACGAAGACCAGCGAAGCAGTTTCGGCGGCAATGCAGTCAGCCACCGTTGCTGGCCATCCAGAGCTCACCCCGCACCACTTGCTGGCTGAACTGTTGAAGCAAGAGGGCACGATCGTGTCGCCGCTCCTTGCAAAAGTTGGCGTTGCAGTGAACGTACTGGCCGAGAAATGCGCCAACTCCCTCACGAAGCTGCCGACGACAAAGGGCGGGTCAGAGCCGCGACTGAACCGTGAACTCGCGGCGGCGTTCTCCACCGCTGCCGAGACGCAAGCGGAGTTTCGTGACGACTTCCTCTCCGTGGAGTTGCTGGTGCTTGCGATGCACGACATCGTCGGCGTGCCGCGAGAGGAGATGCTGGCTGCACTTCGCGAGGTACGCGGTTCACATCGTGTGACGTCACAGAATCCCGAGGATCAGTTCCAAGCCCTTGAGAAGTACAGCGTCGACCTCACTGCGCGAGCGCGCGCAGGAAAGATCGATCCGGTCATCGGGCGCGACGAAGAGATTCGTCGCGTCGTACAAGTGCTGTCACGTCGCACGAAGAACAACCCGATCCTCATCGGTGAGCCGGGCGTCGGAAAGACAGCGATCGTTGAGGGTCTCGCCCAACGCATCGCATCAGGCGACGTACCTGAGGGCCTGAAGACCAAGCGACTCGTCTCGCTCGACCTCGGCGCCATGCTCGCTGGCGCGAAGTACCGCGGTGAATTCGAGGAGCGCCTCAAGGCCGTGCTGAAAGAAATTACCGACGCAGGTGGTGAGATCATCACGTTCGTCGACGAGATCCACACGCTGGTGGGAGCCGGCGGGGCAGAGGGTGCGATGGACGCTGGCAACATGGTGAAGCCGATGCTCGCCCGCGGCGAGCTGCGCATGATCGGCGCGACGACACTCGATGAGTATCGCACCCACGTGGAAAAAGACGCAGCACTCGAGCGCCGCTTCCAGCAGGTGTATGTCGGCGAACCGACCGTCGAAGACACCATCGCCATCCTTCGCGGATTGAAAGAGCGCTATGAGGTGCACCACGGTGTGCGCATCCAGGACAACGCACTCGTGACCGCGGCAGTGCTCTCCAACCGCTATCTCACGAACCGGTTCCTCCCTGACAAAGCGATCGACCTCGTCGACGAGGCAGCAAGCAAGCTGCGCATTGAAATCGACTCCATGCCGACGGAAATCGACGTCGTCGAGCGCCGCATCATGCAGCTGCAGATCGAGAAGGTCGCGCTCTCCAAGGAGACCGACACCGCAAGCCGCGAGCGTCTCGACGCGCTCGAGATTGAACTCGCCGAACTGAACGAAAAGTCAGCGACGATGAAGCAGCGATGGGAAGGCGAGAAGCAGGGCATCACTGCGGTGCGCACCCTGAAAGAAGAACTCGAGTTGCTGCGCCAGCAGGCGGAGCGAGAGTCGGACCTCGAGAAAAAGGCTGAGCTCATCTACGGCCGCATCCCCGAACTCGAGCGCCGCATCGAAGCGGCGACTGCCGGAGAGTCGACTGCGCCCCGAATGCTGAAAGAAGAAGTCGACGCCGACGACATCGCAGAAATCGTCGCCAAATGGACAGGTATCCCCGTCACGCGCCTTATGGAAGGCGAGATGCACAAGCTCGTGCACCTCGAAGAACTCCTGCACCAGCGCGTGGTTGGTCAAGATGCCGCGGTCACCGTTGTAGCAAATGCAATTCGACGCAGTCGCGCGGGGTTGTCCGACCCCAATCGGCCGATCGGTTCGTTCATGTTCCTTGGCCCGACGGGTGTCGGCAAGACCGAACTTGCGCGCGCTCTTGCCTCGTTCCTCTTCGACGACGAAAAGGCCGTCGTTCGCATCGACATGGGCGAGTACTCCGAGAAGCACTCAGTGAGCAGGCTCGTCGGTGCTCCCCCGGGATACGTCGGTTATGACGAAGGCGGCCAACTCACCGAGGCGGTGCGCCGCCGCCCGTACAGCGTGGTGCTGCTCGACGAGATCGAAAAAGCCCATCCCGAAGTGTTCAACATCCTCCTGCAGGTGCTCGATGACGGGCGTCTGACGGATGGTCAGGGTCGCACGGTCGACTTCACCAACACGGTCTTGATCATGACGAGCAACTTGCCGGTCGAGCCGATCGAGTACTTCAAGCCGGAGTTCGTGAATCGCATCGACGAAATCGTGCGCTTCTCGGCATTGACGCGCGAGAACCTCGGCGCCATCGTCGAGATCCAGTTGCAGCATCTCATTGACCGACTTGCAGAACGTCGCATCACGCTCGCGGTCACCCCGGCTGCGCGCCTGGCACTCGCTGACCGCGGATACGACGCCGAGTTTGGCGCGCGACCGCTGAAGCGCCTAATTCAGCGAACTATCTCCGACCCGGCAGCACTCCTGCTCTTGGAAGGCAAGGTGTCGGAGTCGACGGGCAACGGGATGATCATTGTCGACCTCGTCGACGGTGAGTTCTCCGTCAACCCAAGCGACGCAGCGAACTGACC
>JBMTYA010000120.1:0-4577 GCA_049454015.1 Ilumatobacteraceae bacterium
GCCTTGACCACACCGACCGGGCTCAAGTCGACGGTGACGACGTCATGGCCGAGTTGGGCGAGAAATACGCCATTTCGGCCTTCACCGTCACCAAGGCAGAGTGTGCGACCTTTCGGTAGCCGGTCGGCAATTTCGCGCAAGAAGTCGTTTGGCTCGGTGCCGAATGCGAAACCGTCTTCTGCGTAGCGCTCGTCCCAACTTTGGCCGCTCGAAGTGGTGCGTGACACGTCGTCAGGCTACGCCCGTACCGGTATTCGCATTACGGTTGGCGGGTGACGTTGGAGGCAGTTTCGGGCACGATTGCCACGATGCTTGGCATCGCATTTATCTGGCCGCAAGTCATTCGCGTCTACTCGAAAAAAAGCGTCGAAGGCATCGCACCGCTCGGCACCATCATCAGCATCGCCGGCACCATCATGTGGCTCGTCTACGGGGTGGCGACGGAAAGCGTCCCGATGATCTTTTCGAACACGAACATCGAGATTGCTTTTCTCTTTCTTGCTGCCTATCTCGTGCGTAAAAATGCGCTGCCGCTCTGGGCTCCCTTCGTTGCGTTCGTCGGCACTCTCATTTTCAGCATCGTCGTAGTGCGCTACTCGGTCACTGCGCTCGGCCTGGCGGGTGTCTTCATCGGCACGCCGGCAATCTTCCCGCAGTTCTGGCGTGCGGTTCGCACTCCGCGTCTTTTCGGTGTCTCGGTGGTCTCATTCACGTTGTTGGCAACGATGGGCACTGGGTGGTTCGTCTACGGTCTCACGATCGGTGACCCGGTCGTGTCGTACCCCAACCTCATCTTGGTGCCCTGCTCGTCATACATCGCGTGGAAGGCGTGGCGCTCGCACCACCACTCGATGAGTCAGCGCAACGTGACCGTGGTGGAGGCTGAACCAGCTCGCTGATGCGTCGCTGACAGCGTCACGACAGTGCCGCTCTTGGCGCGCACGACCCACGTCTGAAGGTGTCGGTCGGTCGTGCCATCTGACATCGCACCGCCATCAAGCAGCACTTTTGATCGACCTTCAAGTTGACCGATGCGCACACGGGCCTCGCCTTCGATGACTTCGACCGAAGATCCGTTTGCACCCGAGATCTCAACGACCGCGGGCAACACGATCTTCATCTTCTTTGCATGCTGCGTGACCGTGGTGGGCAACCAACCGGTGTTCGCCACGCCGAGTCGCACCTTCCATACGTCACCGCCGAGCGACGTCGCTTCGGCGAGCTTGATCTCGAGCCGTGGTGATGCCATCGCTTGGTAGATCGCCACGTCGGCGTGCGCTTCAACTTCGGCCCGCAGCATCGACGAGGGAGCATTCGTCCAGATGTGAAATGCATCTGGCCCGCCGATCTCGACTTTGCCGAGTTGCGGGTGGTCGAAGGCATACCAACCGACATACGAACCCGGTGCGTGCTTGTCGCTCCAACGGCATACGGCGAGGTCTTGCGCAGGTGTCGGGCCTACGTACCAAACATCGGTGGGCGAGTGCTCGCCAGTTGCGCGGTAGATGGCGTCCCAGAATTCGGTCGTCCACGAATACACCCCGAGATGGTCGTACGCCCAGTCGTCGCCAGCGCCACCCATGACGCGCGACTTGTCCCAGGTCAAGTCTTCGTACACCGAGTGCACGGGATACGTCGTGAGTGGTGTGGAGTGCTCGCCGAACTTGTTGAAGATGAAGAGATCTTCCGGCGGCAGTTTCGAATCGGGCAAGTTGCTGCTCGGACGCAGCATGAAGCCACCAGCTGTGTGGAACGCGTTGTACCCGCACACGTTGGGCCGCGCCTTCACCGCACGCACGAGCGAATGAATCTCCGGTTCACTCATCGGGTGGTCACCCGAGCCGAGCACATCGACGCCCCAACCAGCAGGGAAGTTGCGATTCAAGTCGAGCCCAGCGGGGTCGCGTGGTTGGTCGACGGTGAAACCGTCGTAGTTCTCGATGAGGCCTTCGGTGAGCAGTCGGTAACGGGTGGTACCTGCAGGTGCTCCGAGCGGACCAACGGGAATCATCACCCGAGGTTCTTCGGGGTGCTGCATCCACGCACCGTCGGCGTCGGCGATGCGCATCGTGAGAATACGCCCGTCACCGTCGATGTCTTGTGGATGCAAACCGGGCCATCGGTGGCCGTCGCGCCACGGCCAAGGGCGCACGCTCGAGCGGTGGAAGAGCGGCCGGTCAGCAAGGGCATCTTCGACACCATCGGGGTTCACCCGCGGCGCTATATAAAAGGTGCGAGTACGCAGCGCCTCGACGACCGTCGCATCGCGGGCGACGAACTTAGTGACGAGGTGATGGATGATGTAGAGCGCTGCCACGCCGCCCGTGACTTCGACGGCATGGATGTTGGCGTCAATCCAGTGCGCGGGTTTGGTGTGGTGTTCGCCAGAACGTGTGTCAGTAATCGTGGCCACCAGCAAGTCGCGACCCATGTGTGACTGGCCGTAGCTCTCCACGGTGAGCAGTGTCGGGTGCTGTGCTGCGAGCGCGCGCAACCACGCAGCCATCTCGTCGTATCGCAAGAAGCGGTCGAAGTCGTAGGTCATGCGCCGAGGCTAGACCGCACGGGGACGCTCGTACTTCGTCGAAAAGATTGTGATTACGATCGTGTCGCGATGAAGCGGCGTCTGCGAGCGCTCTTGAGCGTCGCATTACTGAGCGCCGTACTACCGCTGCTGCAGAGCCCGCAACCTGTCGCTGCATTGTCGTGTGAAAGTGGCGGCACGTGCAAACTCGGCGACAGGGGCCCACTTGGTGGTGTGGTGTTCTATGCGGCCAGCACTCCCCAGTGGTGGGGCCAGTACATGGAGTCTTTTTCTTCCTACACCGAGACGATGCGCCAAGCTCTCCCAGAGGGTCAATACTGGCTGAAATCGTCTGTCATCTACCAAGGAGCTGATGCGAAAGCGCGACGAATTGAAGCAAAGCAGATTGGCGCTGGCGCAGAGAACTGGCTCTCGATTTACGGTAAGCGACCTTTCCCCCATCCTCTCTCAGTGTTTCCTCAATTTGCCTCTCTATATCAATTTGTGACTACGTATCAGATATTCCATCCCTCGAAGGATGAGCTCGACGCGATGTACAACTACATTGCCACCACCGACTCACCGCTTGACACAGCGTTTCGAATCGGAGTTGTGGGCGATCCCTACTGGACGTCCACCGAGGCCTCTGACACGTTCGCGTGGTATCAACTCTTCAACGACGGCACCCAGTTCACTGACGCCAATGGCATCGTCAATGGGCTTGAAGGGAACAAGACATTACGTAAGAGCAGTATGCACAAAGGCTCTGCATTCCCCTCGAAGACCATGAGGCATGTTCTCATCGGGGTATGGGCGCCAAATGGTGCGGTGCTACCGCCGCGACCGCCACGCCCGGTTATTCCTGCTGGTGGTCGCACGTCCGCCGACTGCGCGGCAGGTCGCAGTTGTCAGGTGGGCGACATCGGGCCTGGTGGTGGTGTGGTGTTCTATGACGCCGGCAAGACCGAGTCGTGGGGGCGCTATCTCGAAGCGTCACCGGCGTCGTGCCAGAAGTCAGGCCTCACCTGGCGAATTGCGTTAGCGGGCAAGCGAGGTACCAAGCAGTTGCCGATGCTGTATCCAATCTGGAAGACCGCTGCGCGACAGCGTGTTGAGTCGAAGCGTCTCGGGATGGGTCAGGTGAATACGGCCCTCGTGATCAAACAACACAAGGGTCTGCCGCCGGCGTCGATTGAGTCGACAGCCGCCGGCTACGCCAACTCTCTCGTCTGTGGTGGCAAAGACGACTGGTTTCTGCCGAGCAAAGACGAGCTCGACACCCTCTATAACGTGCTCACCGTCACCAACAACGACCTCACTGGCAACAACTCGTTCGGCTTCACCCGCGGGTTCTATTGGACATCGTCGGAATACAACAACGAGACTGCCTGGACTCAGCTGTGGATTGACGGACAGCAGTTCGATCGTGAGAAGTGGATGAGTGGTGACAAGCGCAGAGATGGCGGTTTCAACCCCTTCCACGTGCGCCCGATTCGCGCCTTCGGCTGACACGCAGCCACAGCTCATAACCTCCTCGCGACCTGAAAGTTACGTCGTCGCAACATCCGTCCCTTGACTCTTTTCGTATGAGGAGTACGGTCGCGCCTAAGGGGGAACAACGCCAACGCTGACTAGGAGGCAATGATGAGCAAACGCCATCGAGACGGCAATTCAATACCTCGACCCAAAGCAGAGCTGCGGGCTCATGCGCACCGTGAGCGACACCGAGTGAAAGGCGAACTGCACTCGCTCGCGACGTCAGTCGGTAGATCGCTCGCCCCGGATGAATGCGACGAACCGGGCGTGGAGTGGAAGACCGAACGCCGCGCCAATCATCACCACGCTGCCGAACGTGCCACCCGAGGTCGTCGCCTGCGTCACTGGAAGACCAAAGAGTGGAAGCGGCGTACATCGGCACGTCGCGCGCGTGCGCGTATTGAGGAGCGAGTCGCCAAAGAGGCTTGACCTCTCGGTCGGGCCCAAAGCGCGACCTGCGGGGAGTACTGTCGGCTCGGGAGGCGCAGTGACATATCAACCCGTGTTGCACCACATC
>JBMTYA010000121.1:0-4509 GCA_049454015.1 Ilumatobacteraceae bacterium
AGACGGGCCAGTTTCGTGGCCGCTACCACGTGCTGCTCGGGGCGATCAATCCGCTCGAGGGTGTTGGCCCTGAACACCTGAAAGTGCGTGAGCTGTTGCTGCGTCTTGAGCCCGAGTCAATCAACGAGGTAATACTTTGCCTCAACCCGAACACTGAGGGTGATGTGACCACCATGTATCTCGCCCGACTACTGAAGCCCCTTGGTGTGCGTGTCACGCAACTTGCCATGGGCTTGCCAGTCGGCGGAGACCTTGAATATGCCGACGAGGTCACCCTCGGACGTGCTCTGACGGGTCGCCGCGAAGTCGGCGATTAGCACGCAACCAGCCGCTCTCGCCACTGACTCAGTGCACAGTCCGCACGATGAGTGCGTCACCTTGACCGCCACCACCGCAGAGAGCAGCAGCGCCAGCACCGCCACCTCGACGGCGCAACTCATACAACAGGGTGAGGGCGAGCCGGTTACCGCTCATGCCGATGGGGTGACCGAGCGCGATCGCGCCGCCATTGACATTGACGACATCATCACTGACGCCGAGATCGCGCATCGATGCGATGCCCACGGCAGCGAAGGCTTCATTGATCTCCAGAAGCGACAATTCACCGATTGCCATCTTGGCTTTTGAAAGCGCTTGCGAGATCGCGCGGCTCGGCTGGTGCAAGAGCGACGCCGAATCTGGCCCAGCCACCATGCCGTACGAAACGAACTCGCCGAGCGGGGTCACGCCGCGCTTGACTGCCTCGCGCTTCGACATCACGACGACAGCTGAGGCTCCATCGCTGATCTGGCTGGCGTTACCTGCCGTGACGGTGCCGGTCTTGTCGAATGCAGGTCGCAGTGCACCAAGGGACTCCATCGTGGTTGTGGCACGAACGCCTTCATCCTGTGTGACGATGATTGGGTCCCCCTTTCGTTGTGGCACGTTAATCGCCACGATCTCGTTGTTAAGTCGACCTGCAGTAATCGCCGCAGCAGCACGTGCGTGGCTCTGCATCGCTACGCGATCTTGGTCTTCGCGCGAGATGTTTCCGGCGGCATAGCGCTCGGTGCCGAGCCCCATCAGGCACGCGTCGAATGCGCACCAGAGACCGTCTTTGATGATTGCATCGGCAAGTTCGGTGTTGCCGTAGCGAAACCCGCCTCGGGCGCCGGGGGCAAGATACGGGGCATTGGTCATCGATTCCATACCGGCGGCGACCACGATGTCGGCTTCGCCGCTTGCCACCATCTGATCGGCGAGGTAGATGGAGTTCAGGCCTGAGAGGCATACCTTGTTTATATTCACGCTCGGCACGTGCATGGGAATGCCGGCTTTGGCTGCAGCTTGACGCGCGGGCACCTGGCCCTGACCAGCCATCAACACCTGGCCAACAATCACGTGTTCTACTTCATGGGGTTGCACTTGGGCCCGTCGCAACGCTTCGGCTATAGCGAAACCCCCTAGGTCAGCAGCACTGAAGTCGGCGAACGCACCGCTCATTTTGCCGATGGGCGTGCGGGCACCGGCAACGATGTATGAACCTGGCATGGTGGCCTCCTGCCGCAACAGTAGTTCTTTGCTCGAGTGCCAGACCTGCTCGGCTCGTCTTGTGTGCGACGCGCATCGGTAGGTTCTATGCGTGCACCAGATTCTTGATGCCATCAACAACAGCGCGACGAGTGATCAACTCGCCAGCCTCACCTTGCCAGCCAGTTACCGCGCAGCAGTGCTCGAAAAGAGTGATGCTGAAATGTTTGTTGGTGCAGCGTCGTACGAGAAAGACCCCCGCAAAAGCCTGAAGATCAGGGAAGTGCCGGTGCCCGAGCTTGCACCAGATGAAGCACTCATAGCGGTGATGGCGAGCAGTATCAATTTCAACACGGTATGGAGCTCGATTTTTGAACCAGTCAGCACGTTCGGCTCTCTTGCACGCCTCGCTAAGGAGAGCAAGTGGGCAAAGCGCCATGACTTGCCGTATCACGTGGTGGGAAGCGACGGTTCAGGTGTCGTGCTGCGTGTCGGCAACGCTGTACGCAACTGGAAGCCGGGCGACCGTGTCACCATCCATTGCAATCACGTCGACGACCAAGATCCAAGTGCTCACGACGACTCAATGCTCGGCGCAAACCAACGCATATGGGGGTATGAGACCAACTTCGGTGGATTGGCAGATCTGAGCGTGGTGAAAGCAAATCAATTGATGCCAAAACCAGCTCACTTGACGTGGGAAGAAGCTGCAGTCAACGCACTTTGCAACAGCACGAGCTATCGCATGCTGGTGTCGCAGAACGGGGCGAATATGAAGCAAGGTGACGTCGTGCTCATCTGGGGTGCGACAGGCGGCATTGGTGCGTATGCGGTGCAGTACGTGCTCAATGGGGGAGGCATTCCCGTGGGGGTCGTGAGCTCACCCGATAAGGCTCGCATCCTCAATGAGATGGGTTGCGACGCAGTCATTGACCGGTCAAAGGCTGGGTACGAGTTTTGGAATCACGACGAGACGCACAACGAAAGCGAGTGGCGTCGCTTCGGCGGCGACATTCGTTCACTTGTCGGTGAAGACCCTGACATTGTTTTCGAGCACCCGGGGCGCTCAACTTTTGGCGCATCAATGTACGTGGCGAAGAAAGGTGGCACCGTTGTCACCTGTGCTGCGACGAGCGGCTACATGATGGAGTTCGACAACCGCTACTTCTGGATGCGCCTCAAGCGCTTGGTCGGGTCACATTTCGCAAATTATCGCGAGGCGTACGCAGCCAACCGCCTGATTGCCAAGGGGATGATTGACCCCGTGCTTTCACAAACATTTGCCCTCGACCAAGTTGGTGAAGCGGCCTACCAGGTGCATCGCAACATGCACGAGGGCAAGATCGGCGTGCTTTGTCTTGCGAAACAAGAAGGCGAAGGTGTCACTGACCACGATCTTCGTGCCAAGGTTGGTGAAGCAAGACTGAGGAGGTTTCGCCGATGATTTTGACCGAAATCGACCACATAGCTATCGCGGTTCGCGATCTCGAAGCGGCGGTCGACTACTACCAACGAGCGTTCGGTGCAACAGTCGACCATCGGGAGGTCGTTGAGCGCGATGGAGTCGAAGAAGTGCTGCTCAAGGTTGCCGAGAGTTACATCCAGTTGCTCACGCCAACCCGACCGGACTCGCCGGTTGCCAAAGCGATTGAGAAGCGCGGAGAAGGTCTGCATCATGTGGGCTATCGCGTCGCTGACTGCAAAGCGACCCTCAAAGCAATGGTCGCAGCTGGTGCGACGCCGATTGACTATGAACCACGAATGGGCTCACGCGGCACGACTGTGGCGTTCATCCATCCGAAGGGATCCTTCGGCACGTTGATTGAGCTCGTTCAGGAGTAGACCATGCCAGTCGTGGCATGGGTGGTGTTCGGAGTTGGTTGCGGAATTGTCTTAACTCGGGCATCAACTCACTTATTCAAAGCCGTGGCTCAAAGTTCTGAGAGGCTGTCCAGTGGCTACTCAAGATGGTGGTACATAGTCGCGTCAGTAGTCGGCAGCACTACCGCATTGATCACTAGCTGGGCCGAAAGTCTCATGAATGCCACCATGCTTTGGGTGACAATGGCTTTAGCTCTCGTGCAGTCACCACTTGATGCGCATTCGCGAAGGCTTTCACGTCCCGTAACCCTTCTGGCGCTATCTGCGGTCGGATTATTGCTAGTTGTGTGGGCACTACAAAGTAAATCAGTTGTTACGGTCGGAGTGACAGTGGGCATCGCCCTGTTGGTTGGATCTGGATATGCACTGATAAACCACTTGTCTCCGCGCTCCATTGGTTTTGGGGATGTACTCCTTGTGCTTCCACTATCTCTCGCAATCGCATCGGTTGATTTCAGGGCTGTGACTGCCTGGCAACTTGTCGCATCGAGCTCCGCAGCGATTCACGGCTTGCTAAAAAGAGTCTCGCGGCACTCGTCATTCATTCCATTCGGCCCACACCTTCTCGGTGCGGCGTGGATTGTGCTCGTCGTAAGCGTCTAGGTTCGAGTAAGTGATTGTTCACCTCGTAGACGGTACGTATGAGTTATACCGACAGTTTTACGGGCAACTCGGACGCCACGCCGACGAACATGAGAATGCCGGCGTCATCGGGGTGCTCTCCAGCACCCTGCAATTGATTGAAGACGGGGCGACCCACATCGGGGTCGCGACCGACCATGTGATCGAGAGTTTTCGTAACGACCTGTGGGCTGGATACAAGTCGAGCGAGGGGATGGAACCCGAGATTCTTCGGCAGATTCCAGTGCTCGAGGATGCGTTGACCGCAATGGGCGTCACGGTCTGGGCGATGGACGAGTTTGAAGCCGATGATGCATTGGCATCCGCCGTGCGAGTGGCGTGCGAAGACCGCCGCGTGCATCAAGTGCAGCTGCTCACGCCAGACAAAGACCTCGGCCAGTGCGTAAGCGGTCGTCGCGTGGTGCAGGTCGATCGCCGCAGCGATGCAGTAATTGACGAAGCTGCCGTGCGGACGAAATTCGGCATTGGGCCGGAGTC
>JBMTYA010000122.1:0-4488 GCA_049454015.1 Ilumatobacteraceae bacterium
TTTCGGAATCTTCTTCTCGCAGTGCATGCCGATATCGACCACAACTCGTGCCGCACGGAACGCCTGGGCATAGAGGAACCCGAGGCGATACTCGGGTCGATTAAGAAACCCGAACTCGTCCATCAACCGCTCGGCGTAGAGTGCCCATCCTTCGCCGTGACCACTCACGAATTCATTGCGTTGGAATCGTGACAGTTTCTCGCGATTGACGATGGCCGTGCCAATCTGCAGGTGGTGGCCGGGGACTCCCTCGTGGTACGCCGTGGTGGGTTCACTCCACAGTGGGAAGCGCGTGCGACCGTTCGCCGGATACCAGGTGCTACCTGCACGGGTGAGATCTTCGCTCGGGGGCATGTAGTACTGCGCGGCAGCACCACCCGGTGGCGAGATCTTTGCATCAATCTTGCGGATGCCGACAGGGATATCGAAGTGCTTGTTGCTGATGAGGAACTCCATCGCGTCGTTCATCAGGCCTTGCAGCCACTGCCGCAAGTTCTCCTCGCCTTCGATGGCTTCTTTCGACTCGTTGTCGAGGTAGTGGCGAACCTCGTCGAGTGATGCGCCGGGCTTAATCTCCGCCGCGCATCGCCGCAGTTCGGCATCGAGGCGGCGAACTTCTTCAAGCCCCCAGGTGTAGGCGTCGTCGGCGTCAATATCCATGCCGAGGTAGCGGCGCCGGGCGAGTGCGTGACGATCTTCGCCCACACCGTTGCGCGGGTCGGCGACTGGCGCATATGTCTTGCGCAAGAATTCGGCGGTTTCGGCGAGTGCGGCTGATGCTTCGCGAGCGGCTGATCGCAAACTGTCGGCTGGTGCACCGCTCACGCCAGCACCTTGTTCGGCAAGGCCGGTGAAGAAGCCAGGCGTCGAGGCTGAGCCAGCCCAACCTTCGAGCATTTCTGCAACTGCCAACACTTGGCGGCGCGGGGCCACAACGCCTCGCTGCATGCCAAGACTCCAGGAGTCACGCATGCCTTTGAAAGCCCCCGCCACATGAGACATGCGCTCGGCAATCGTTCGCCAGTGTTCGGCTGTGTCGGTGGGCATCAGGTCAAATACAGAACGCGCGTAATCGACATCGCCGGCAAGCACGCGAATGGTTCGCAAGTGTTCGCCTGCAGCGAACTCGCGCTCCGACAGTTCGAGCGAGTTGCGCAGCACGCCAGCTGCGAGGCGGTCGCCTGCGCTGGAAGTATCGAGCGACGCAAGTTTTGCCAGGGTCGCTCGGTTAAGCGTCTCGCGGGCCTCGTGGCCGGCGGGGCTGAAGTCGGTCATTAGGTGGTCGCTGCCCGGTATGCCGAGTGCGGTTGCGTATCCCGGGTCGAGAGCGGCGAGACGCTCGATGTATGCGTCAGAGAGTTCAAAGACAGGTGAAGCCATGGCGTTCACCCTAAATCCTCCGATGTGCGAGGCTCAAAGCGTGGGTGCTTTGACTGCTCGCCGCCGAGTGTTGGTGACTGGGGCATCATCTGGGATCGGTGAGGCGTTTGCTCGTCACTACGCATCACAAGGCTGCGACGTCATCTTGGTTGCGCGCGATGCAGAACGGCTCGAGCGAGTGGCTTCTGAGGTGCGAGCCGCAGGCACCGTCGTGGACATCATCGTCGCCGACTTGTCGAGCCGAGAAGGCGTCGAAGCGGTCGGTGCGCGCTGCGGCGACGTCGACGTAGTCATCGCAAACGCCGGAGTCACCCATGCGGCAACGATCGGCACCACCGACAGAGACACCCTCGACGAGATTGCGTATTTGATGTCGGCTGGAGTCGTGCGGCTATGTGAGATTCTCGTGCCGAGAATGATCTCCCGCGGTGGGGGAGAAGTTGTCATCGTCTCGAGCATTGCGTCGTTCACTCCGATGCGTAAAGCAGGGCCATATGCGGCGGCAAAGTCGTACGCCACGGCATACGCCGAGAGTCTTGCGATGGAGGTTGCAGAAAAGGGCGTGCGAGTGCTCGCAGTGTGCCCTGGCTACGTTCGCACCGAATTGCACGGCCGTGCAGGGCTCGAGCATCTCACTCGCAATGTGCCGGGATGGATGTGGTTGTCGGCTGACGACGTCGTTTCGGCAACGATGCGCGCGTTGAAGAGTCGAAAGACGGTCGTGGTGCCCGGAGCGGTGTACCGAATCGTGCTGCCGTTCCTCAGTTCGTCGGTTGCGCAAGCAGTTTGGCGACGCCTCACGCGCCGTCGTTAGCGGTTCGATTTATCGCGCAAGTGGCCGCCGATGTGGCCGATCACCACGCGTCGCTGTGATGCGTCAACGTAAAAATAGATGCGCGCTTCGTTGCAGCGAATGTGTGGCCCTAGTTGCACTGGCGCCTCGTTCCACACAATCGTGTAGTCGCTTCCGAATTTGTTGATTGCATTGTCGCTCACGGACGGCGCGAAGTTGAACTTCTCCGAGCAGTAGGTGTTGAAGAGGTGCGGCTCGATGTCGCCGCGGCGAAGCCTTGCGGCGAGGTTGTTCAGTTCGAGCAGGCTGCCGAAGATGCGCTGGTTCGTAGCAGGCGGAAACTGCGTGTTTCCGAGCCTCGACTCAAGATCGCTGTGGAAGTCAAGCATCGTGAACGACTTCTTGGCGAGCTCGAGCACGTGGCTGCTGTTGTTCCACTGCTTTGCATCATCGCGCAGAAGTAGGAATGATGTGAGCTGGTCACGGTACCTGTCGCGTTCTTCGGCGATCTTCGCACTCAAGTGCTCGGTCATGGTGAGGTTCTCGTGCAGGTCGTCGTAGTCGGACTGCAGTTCGTCGACTCGTTGTTCGAGCTCCTGGTTCTTGCGACGCAGGCTGCCGACTTCAGTCGATGACGTGTTGGCGACGACCTGTTGAATCGGCACCGACGGGGTGCCCTGTGGGCGAGTAGTCGGTCGGGGCAGGATTGGCAGCGCGCCGACTGCTGCCGCGATGAGCTCATCGACGACTCGCTCATCGTCGCTCTGCGGATATTCAGAAAGCAACACGCTCTGCCCGGCACGGGGCCACGCCACGAGCACCCAACTCGAACTCGCTTTTCGCTTGCCGTAATAGGTGTTGAAGCCTTCCTCAGCAGCCGGAGTGGTGAGGTGGTACACGTGCGCGATGCCGGTGAGCACACGTGCGGTCTCGCCAGTGGTGGTCGTGTTTGCGCCTTTTTTGCTGGTGCACTCAACAACAACTGGTAGCCGTCGGGATGGGGCGTCGAACAGTGCGGCGACCGCAGCACCTTCGTCGGCAGTTGACACGCGGCTCGGGCTGCCAGAGATGAAGTTGTTGGCATCTCGTGCACGCAGTTCGCGCGCGACGTTTGCGACGAGGGATGTGAGTGACTCAGGGGGTCGTTCGCTACGCGTTCGCGGCAGGATGAGCGAGCCAGTGGGCCTCACCTCGCGGCGCACGTCGACGCACAAATCGCCGCGGCGTGATGGGAAGAGCGACACCAGTGTCACTTGCCTTGCATCATCATTCGGATGCTGTTCAGAAATTTCGCAGCGGAACACTTTGTCAGTAACGCTGTTGTGCATCAGCACTTGCGTGGAGTTGGTGCGCTTGTCGTGAGGCCACGTGCGCTCGAGCCACGGTTCGAGCAGGTGCCCGACCGTCTCGCGCATTGCGCGCTCCTGCAACTCATCCTTTGCCTTTGGAGAGATGAGCGTGACGCCGTAGACCGTAAGCATTGGTCAACGCTCCAGCACGAGGCTGAACTCAAGCACGCCGGAGTCTTCGGTGGAGATACCAGGAATCGACGGGTTGGGGATGCCCCATTCTTCGAACACGACAGGAATCTCACCGACCACGACGATTCGACCGTCGCGGACGCTGCTTACCACCGTGAGATCAACGACCTTGCTGGTGCCGCGCAGGGTAAGCGTGCCGCGGGCGGAGTGCGAAACAGAGTTGCTCGTCGCGTCGGCAGGCAGAGTGATAGGCGAGTCGAGCACGAACGAAGCAGTGGGGAAGTTGAGTACGTCCATGATGCGACTTGCGAACTGGGCATCGCGCTTTGGTTCGTCGCTCGTCACGGTGGTCATGTCCACTTCGAACTTTGCAGCAGTCACGTTGCCGCCTGCAATGTCGATGCTGCCGGTGACGGCATTGGTGCGACCGACTGCAGTGATGTTCTGCCCGAAGAGCACCTCGTCGACTCGGTAGCCAACTTGGGAGTCGGCTGACACCTGCCAGACACCCGATGGGTCATCGAGTTCGGCAGTCACTGCCGCGTCAGTGGTGACGATGGTGGTTGCTGCCGCGGGATCACTGTCGGTGACAGTGGTAGCGGTTGCCTCGTCGACGAAGCTCTCCGGCGCATCGTCACGAGTGAAATTGATGTACACCCATGGCCCAATGACGAAGAGCACTACAGCTGCCGCCACTGTGATCAGTGCGTAACGGAGACTTCGCGGCACGGGCGCCCTACTTCTCTACGACTTCCGCGCCAGCACCTGGGTGGTGGCGCTCATGCCGTTGTGATACTTGCCTTCGACGATGCCGCGCTCGACTTCGCGACCGAT
>JBMTYA010000123.1:0-4467 GCA_049454015.1 Ilumatobacteraceae bacterium
AGCACGGTGTCGGGCACTCAGTCGAACGCGACAGACGACAAGCGTTGAGCACTACAAACAGATTGATCAACCCCAACAGATCACCCACACAGCAAGGAGACACCCAGATGCCACGGAAGAAAGACACCGAAGAAGTTGGTTATGAAGACGCCGTCACCGAGCTCGAAGAGATTCTCTCTGAGCTCTCGGATGACGACATCGACGTCGACCACCTTGCCGAACGGGTGAAACGAGCGACCGAACTGGTGAAGATCTGCCGCGACCGCATCGCTGCGGCACGGCTCGAGGTGAGAGACATCGAGTTGCCTGAAGAATCACGCTGACACGAATAAAACGCACTGACGATCACACATCACATCGCTGGGTTCGGCGACGTTTTCACATGCTGGCGTAGCCTCGTCTCGTGAGTAATGCCCCCGCAGCTCTGCGAGAAATCGCCGCACGGGTCGATGCTCGGCTCACGTCATTTCTCGCTGCTGAACGGGGTCGTTGGACGTCATTTGACCCAGATCTTTCGGTGGTGTTCGACGAGCTCGAGCGCATGGTGGTGGGTGGCGGTAAGCGGTTACGACCGGTCTTCACCCACTGGGGTTTCGTCGGCGCCGGCGGCAAGCCCGACGATCCACGAATCGTCGACGCCGGGGCGGCATTCGAGTTGCTGCACGCATTTGCCTTGTTCCACGACGACATCATGGACGGCTCGATCACGAGACGTGGCTCTACCACCACCCACGAGAGCATGCAGGCAGAGCACCGCGCACGATCGTGGGCGGGAGACGCGCGGCGCTTCGGTGACGGGGCGGCAATCTTGATCGGCGATCTCTCGTTTGTGTATTCCGACATGCTGCTCGCTGGTCTTGGCGCACGCGGCTGGCAGATGTGGAACGAACTACGGGTTGAGTTGAACGTTGGCCAATACCTCGACATGCTCGGCTCGGCGCAGAACGAACGTCGCCCAGAGAAAGCTGCTCGAATCTGTCGCTACAAGAGCGGTAAGTACACCATCGAACGCCCGTTGCATCTCGGGGCGTTGCTTGCCGACGAAAACACGGGTTTGCTCAATGCATATTCCGCCTATGGCTTGCCGCTCGGTGACGCCTTTCAGTTGCGTGACGACGTGCTCGGCGTGTTCGGCGAATCCAGCGTGACCGGCAAACCAGTTGGTGACGATTTGCGCGAAGCCAAGCCGACACCGCTCATGGCGCTCGCTTTGCAGCGTGCCACGCCGGCGCAGCGAGGAGTGCTCGAGCAGGTGGGGCAATCCACACTCAGTGCTGCCGACATCGCAGCGGTGCAACAAGCAATTGTGGACTCGGGTGCACTCAACGAGATGGAGTCAACAATCACCCGTCTTACCGATGAAGCAATCTCAGCAATCAAGCAGGCGCCGGTCAGCACCGAAGTGAAAGACCGACTAATAGAGCTCGCCCATTTCGTGAGTGATCGGCGCGTGTGATGAAGGCCGAACACACCTTGGGAGCTATAAGACATGAGTAATCGCCATATGCATGTCGTGGTGATCGGCGCCGGTCTCGGTGGGTTGTCGACTGCTGCCTATCTCGCACGAAGCGGCCACGACGTGACGTTGCTTGAACGCGACGACATTCCAGGCGGCAGAGCAGGGCTCATCGCATCGCACGGCTTTCGTCTTGACAATGGCCCAACCGTGCTCACCATGCCGAACCTTCTCGAAGATGCGTTTAACGCCGCCGGCGCGAACATGGCCGACTACGTCAAGATCAAGAAGGTCGACCCGATGTACCGAGCGGTCTACGAAGACGGCAGCGAGTTGATGGTGCGGCACGGTCGCGAAGCGATGGCCGAAGAGATTGCCCGATTCTCCAACAAAGTAGAAGCGGCGTCGTTCATCAAGTTCTGTGACTGGCTCGAACAGTTGTACAAGGCGGAGATGTCGTCGTTCATCGACACCAACTTTGACTCGCCGCTCGACCTCGCCCGCCCGTGGCGCGACGCACTGAAACTGGTGCAACTCGGGGCCTTTCGCCGGCTCGATAAGAAAATTGGTGGGTTCTTCCGTGATGACCGTCTGCAACGCATCTTTAGTTTTCAATCGATGTACGCGGGGCTCGCGCCATATGAGGCGCTGTCGTTGTACGCAGTGATCACCTATATGGATTCCGTCGAGGGCGTGTACTTCCCCGAAGGCGGCATGCATGCGATGGCGACTGGTCTCGCCTCTGCCGTGGAGCGCGCTGGCGTGAAGATTCGCTACGGCGCAACAGTGTCGCGCATCTTGCGCGCCAACGGTTCGCGCGGCTACGTGACCGGTGTCGAACTCGAAGGCGGCGAGCGCATCAGCGCTGACGCTGTGGTGTGCAACCCTGACCTTCCCGTCGCCTACCGCACGATGCTGGGCGGAGTCGACGCACCTCGCGCCGCGCGCAACGGCAAGTACAGCCCGAGCTGCCTCTTGTGGGTGGCGGGGGTGAAGGGCTTGCCCGATTCGAAGGCTGCACACCACAACATTCACTTCGGCGCCGACTGGAACGGTTCGTTCAAAGCGCTCATCGAAGACGGCGTGCGCATGCCCGACCCGTCAATCTTGGTGACGCTGCACTCACTCGACACCGCAGGCCTTGCACCTGAGGGCCACTCATCTATATATGTGCTCGAACCGACGCCCAACCTCGACGGCAAGATCGACTGGTCCCGCGAACGCGACCGCATCATGGCTGACTTGCGCTCGCGGGTTACTCGACTTGGTTACCCAACCGATGTGGTGGTCGAGCGCGTGTACGACCCACTGGACTGGGAACAGATGGGCATGGAGCGCGGCACACCGTTCGCCCTCGCACACACGTTCTTTCAGACTGGGCCGTTTCGTCCGAACAACAAAGACAAGCGGGTGCCCGGTTTATTCTTCGTCGGCTCATCGACCGTGCCTGGTGTCGGGGTGCCGATGGTGCTCGTGTCGGGCAAACTCGCCGCACGCCGCATTGCAGACTTCGCCGTCGAGCGAGGTAGGTGAACCGTGGCGAATGCGCCGACGCCTACCACGCATCTATTGCCAAAGGGTCCGGTGACGCTCGACGAAAGTTACGCGCTGTGCAAAGAGTTCAACAAGCGCCACGGCACTACGTATTACTGGTCGACCAAGGTGTTGCCCGCCGACAAACGGCCCCACGTGCATGCGCTCTACGGCTTTTGTCGCTACGCCGACGACATCGTTGACGACCTCGGGCCAGTGCCTGTCGCTGAACGAGAGGCTGCACTTGCCAGTTTCGGCGAACGCTTCTTTCGTGACCTTGCGGCGGGTGCTTCGACCGACCCAGTGTTGATGGCAGTGGTCGATACGGTGCGGAAGTTTCCAATCGATCCTGAATGCTTCCGTCGCTTCTTGCGCAGCATGACGATGGACCTCACTGTCGCCACCTACGAAACATGGGAAGACCTGCTCGACTACATGGACGGCTCGGCCGCAGTGATCGGCGAGATGATGCTGCCGATTCTCGAGCCGCACGACAAGGCGGCCTTTGGGCACGCAAGAGATCTTGGCAACGCCTTCCAACTCACCAACTTTTTGCGCGATGTGAACGAAGACCTCGACCGTGGCCGCGTCTACATTCCGCAGGTTGATGTGCGGCGATTTGGTGTCGATCTGGCTGCTCGACGCTGCACGCCAGAGTTCGTTGCTCTCATGAAGTTTGAGATTGCGCGCTGTCGAGAGTTGTATGAGTCGGCGGACAAGGGCATTGCGATGTTGCCGGCGCGCTCGGCACGGTGCATTCGTGCAGCGCGCACGTTGTATTCGCGCATCTTGGAGCGCATCGAAGCGCAGCACTACGACGTGTTCGCCAAGCGCGCATCAGTGCCCACGCTGCAAAAGGCGTGGATGGTGGGTCGGTTGTTGTTGCCCGTCGGCGGGTGATGGCATTGCGCACGCCTCTCATATCGCTGCGTCCGCGCCTCGCACTCGCTGCGTTCGTGGTGATGGTCGCCGGCATGATTGCCACACCACTTTTTGAGAAAGCCAGCGACGAACGACGGGTGCTCGCCCTCGTAGTGGTCGCTGCGTTATTCGTGAGCGCGGTTTCTGCAGCGATTCACGACTACGGGCGCCGAGCGCTCGTTGCTGCTGCATCAATAGTTGTCGTCACGTTCATGGTGGAGATTCTTGGCAGCAAGAACGGGTTTCCGTTTGGTGAGTACGACTACACCAGTGCACTCACACCACAACTCTTCGGAGTGCCGATTGTTGTGTCGTTCGCATGGGCGGGCATCACACTCACGGTGCATGGTGCGTTACGCGACGTGCGACGTGGACGCATTGCGCTCATGGCGTGCGCAATCACCGCGTGGGATGCGTTTCTCGACCCGCAAATGGTGGGTGAGGGCTATTGGCAGTGGGAGCCGGCGTCGCCTGCGTACCGCGGTATCCCGCTCGTCAACTATCTCGGCTGGTTGTTGACGGCGAGTATCACGTCGGTCATTGCAATGGTGGTGTGC
>JBMTYA010000124.1:0-4449 GCA_049454015.1 Ilumatobacteraceae bacterium
CCAAGTTCGGCCTTGATGCCGCCGGTCTCGAACGCACTGCGCGCGAGATGCTCGCCCAGTGACTCACCACAGCGCATGAGTAAGGAACACGCCAAGCCCGCCGGACGAATCGTCAATATTGACGGCCGCGACCGCCGACCTTGGGCCCTACAGACACGAGACAAGATCTTGAACGCCGCGGTTGAAGAAATTGCTGAACGTGGTTTCGAACGTGCGAGGTTGGTCGACATCGCTGAACGCGCTGGGGTGACGGTCGGCTCCATCTACACCTGGTATCGAGACAAGACCGACTTGTTCACCGCCGCCCTCGACCACGCGATTGAGGAACAACGTTCGAACAACGAACGGATCTTGAGCCTCCTTCCTGACCACGGCAACGGGGCTTGGACCTGGAAGATCGCAGCGATGGTTCCGCGCAACACTGAAGATGAGACACCCAGCGCGACGCAGCGCTTGCTTGTTGAAGCGGTCTACGCCGCGTGGCAGAACGAGGAAGCACGGGGTACGATTCTGCCCCGCCTCGCGACTCTGCTGAGTCAGTACCGCGAGGTAGTTCAAGAGGGCCGTCGAGATGGGTCGATCGACCCAAAGTTTGACATCGAACTGTTGGCGATGATGTTTATGGCGCTACCGGTCGGACTCAGCGCACTCAATCTCGCCGGACTAGAACGACCACGCGACCTTCACTGGATAGCGGTATACGAGGCATTACGACAAGCTTTGCTCCCACGAGCCTCCACAGACTAAAGAGCAACGAACCTCAGGGTCCGGGCGGGCCTAGGTAATAGGTCCCGCGCGCGGAAGACCGATACCAACCGCACGGACCGCCGTTGTAGCTGCATGACGGTGGGTTCTCGTTGTAGGCCCACGTCCCTTCCACCCACGGCTCAGTCGTGGTGGTCGTGGTGGTCGGTGGCACGGTCGTCGTCGTTGTGGTCGTCGTGGTCGTCGTTGTGGTCGTCGTGGTCGTAGTCGTCGTCTGCGGGAGTGTCGTCGTCGGCGGCGGCACTGTCGTCGTGGTCGTAGACGTAGTCGTCGACGTGGTACTCGATGTCGTTGAACTACTCGTCGTGCTTCGCGGAACGGTGGTTGTCACCCGCACTGGTGCGGCGGTCGTCGAAGCACTCACGGTCGTAGTTGTGGTGGAAGTCGCGGCAACCGTGCTCGTGGTGGGTGCCGCAGCCACGGTCGAGCTCGTCGTGGTGGATTCAGCCACCGAGGTAGTGGTCGCCGATACAGCAATCCCAACGGTGATGCGCTCGGGAACCGGAGGCAGTTCTGGCTTGGCCTCACTCGCGGCGAGCACTGCCGGGGTTTGTGGTTGCACCGAGTTGAGCGCAACCTCTTTCACTTCTGGAGCACCGCTTCCTCCACCGACAACTTCTACTTGTCGCACCTCTTGCGTTACTTCAACCACAGTCTCTACACCTTGTTCATCTGGCACGATGACCTGCAGTGTCTCCTCGGCGATCTCAATCGTCGGGGTCGACTCTTTCACCTCCACTGCCAAGTCTCCCGAGGTCACCGTGACCTTGAGTTTCTTGTCTTTGCTGGCAACCTTGCGTGGCGACACCGTCACCGTCTCTTCGGCTCCAGTGTCAGTGACGAGCTCGACTACCGAAGTGTCGTTCACTACGAACACCGAGGCCGGGTCTGGCAATGAGATTTCTACTTCTTCACTCTCGGCCGACACCAGATACTCCGGATTCACTACGACGTTTGAACAGTCGGCTGCTCGCAACGGTCGCACCACGACACCGGCAAGAGGAGTCGGATCAGACGGCGAGTAGGTTCCCTCAGATGTGGTGATTGCCCAGTTGCGAGTGGTCGAACGAATGAGCAACATTGATGACTTCGTGCGCGCTTTGTCGGCACAGAACGGGCAGGTCGCGTCGAGACGCGCGGAGAGCGGAGTCAAGTCCATATCGCCGTCGCCACCAGTCCACGCACACGGATCATTCGCTGGGTCAACGCCAGCGAAGGAGAACCTCCACTGACCGACGCGGAAGTCGACATCGACCACTCGCACCTGACCTGGCCAGTTACTGTCATAGACCCGAATCTGCACAAGGTCGTTATTGAAGAACTGCACTTCATATGGCAGCACTGCGTGGCCACCACTCTCGGAATACAGGCCTAATGAGTAACTCTCATCCCCACTCTCTAATGACTTCGCGAGTTCATTGACGACGTCTCGTAGCGAGCGCCGTGCCCACTTCGCAGTTTCACGTTGTGCTTCAGGCAAGAACTGAGTCGCAAACGCGCGAATGACGGCATTCGTCACGTCGGGTTCATTCGCCAACTCGCCCGTCAGCGGGGTGAGTCCCTGCGAAAACCGCGTCGCCGCCTGTACGACGAGACCCTCGCAGTGGCCTGAGGTCCTCGATTCGTTCACCATTCGGGCCCATGCGGCGGCTTCGGCGGTCAACACACAGGGGTCAGCAATGCCGTCAAGGCAGCCGCTTGCACCGAACATCTCCACGATGTCAGCCTCATCGAACACCTCCGGTGACGCTGAACTGCCGAAGTTCGGAAACGCGAACCCGTTGGCTTGTGGATTCAGACCTGAACTCAGCACTTGCCCCGAGTAGTCGACGGCACTGCATGCCGAGATAGCTATGGCAACGACGAGTGCCGCTGTCAGGCGACGCAGAATGATCACTTTTGCTCCGAGCGGTCTCCCGTTGAGTAGTTGTTGCTCAAGGCGCTCATCCGCTTGCGCCAAAACAGTGACAGAAGGAAGAGCAGGACCAACGCCGCGAGTCCGGCAAGCAGCCACATCCACCAAGCAAGACTGAAGCCCGACTCGACGACGTCGTACACAGGAACTTGAGCGACAACTTCGCCGCCGGCGTTGGTGACATTGCCCTCGGCATCGAGGGTGTTCACGGTCTCGAGCGGTGTGTCGTTAGTAAAGAGTTCTGCTCCCAAAATCACTGGGGCACCACTCGGTGGCGTGCCACGGAACTGCACCGTTGCTCGACCATTGACAATTGGCACAATGCTGCCGAGTGCCGGCTGCCAAGCACCACCATCAACACTCACCTCAATGGCGGTTGGATCCTGTGGATCGGCGCCAGTTTGGGCAGCGACATCATCGATGCAGGTCTGATCGCAGATGAGGATGACTGCCGCTTCATCAACAGCAATCTTGGTGACCTCGGGCGTCGTCGCAGCACTTGCCTCAGTGGTCGAACCAAAGAGACCGACAGGGATTGCAGTCGATGCCGGTTGGCCGGTCGGCGAGTCGACGGTGGGTATCACCGCTGCTGGTGCGGAAACTGTCGTCGTAGTTGCCACGGTTGTAGTGGTCACCTCGGTCGTCGTAGTCGCCTCGGTCGTCGAAGTCACCTCGGGCACCACCGTTACAGCGGGAGCCAGGGTCGTCGCTGACGGCACTGTCGCAGCGGGAGCCAGCGTCGCAGCAGGCGCCAGAGTTGTTACCGAAGCAACGGTCGTCGAAGTCGTGGAAGACGCGGAGTCATCGCTGCTCGATCGCTCAAGTTCAATTTCCGCACTCGTACCGCAGAAGGTTCGACCAGGGCAAAGATGACGCGCAGAAATGCGGGCGTACCCATAGGTGTCGAGAATTAGTCGCAATTTACCAATCTCAAACTTGGTTCCGGTGACTCGCTCAAACACAAGCTTTCCTTGGCGTGTGCGAATCTGGATTTCCAAACCTTCGGCAGCGTCGCAGACGGCGTTGGCCCTCAAAACATCTTCCTTGACGCTCGCCACCAGATCCGGCCTATCGGAACCATCAGCCGCGCATGGGTCGGCATCGCTCTTCTTTGCTGGCTCAACCGAGGCAACCTGAAACTCAGCGACCTTTCGACGCAAGTTGCCATCAGCGGCAAAGGCCTGAAAAGTTACAAGCCCTGTGCCCGTGATCATCATGGTGATGGTCTTGCGGTTGGCCTCGTTGAGCATCGCCGTAGCACGCACATCATCAACGGCGTCATCCGAGAACGAAACCTTCAGGGAAAGGCGGTCGCTGCAGTATTCGCTCGTGGTGTCAAAGGTGATGTCAAAAGGCTCGTTGGAGGTGACCTGCGATGGCGCAACTGGCTTTGAGTACTTGCACGAGGCTGGGTCTGATGCTGCGACAGACGTACTGGTCTCAGCCGCTTCCTCTTTGGCTTTTTCGTCTTTGGCGACCGTCGAGGTCGTCGTGCTCTCGCCACTGGTCTGCGACACCACTTGAATCTCAGCTACCGGAGTCTTTGTCGTCATGACATCACCGGAGTAGGAGATTCCATACACCCTGGGATTACCGGGACCAGTTGCCCGAAACCGATACGTAACGAGCCCCTCACACCCTCCCGACGGACAGCCATTACGGACGAGTGACAACTCCGAAAACTGCGTAATCCACCCGAAAGCAGTTCTCATTGCTCCACTCGGATTTGGTGGACCATCAACGCACCCTGCGCCAGTGAATCGCGCTGA
>JBMTYA010000125.1:0-4364 GCA_049454015.1 Ilumatobacteraceae bacterium
GACTGCTTCAAGCGGCGCGCTTCTTCGAACCGACGATGTCGTCCCTTTTTCACGAGTGGGCTCCGTTTGTCATAGCGGAGCCACGTGGGCCATCCGCCTAGGCGATGGGCATTGACCTTTGAGTTTAGTCCTGCTCTGTGCCCTTGGCAGGGATAAGTCGCAGACGACCGTCGCGGTCAAAAGAGAGACCCGACTCCCCTTCCAGCAGGCGCTCGATGTCGTGCCCGACGAGTTCGCGACGCCAGCCGTGCGCGAGACGGGAGTCACCACCGGCGAGCAACGCGACGATGTCTCGGTTGGTCGCCACCAGTGTCGGATCGATCTCGTGTTGGTGTGCGAGTTCTCCGATCCACGCCGTCACGAGTGTGACTGCCGGTCGCAGCCGCTTCTCGAGCGGGTCGTGACCGTTGGACTCGAGCTCGACGATGCGTTCGCGGCCGTCACGTACGGCTGCCAAGATCTCGCGGGCAATCGACCCGTTCAGATATCGCTCGTCGACACCTCGCGCATGAGCGAGTGACTCGGTCGAGTCGGGCAACGCCTGCGCGATGCCGATGAGTGCCATGTCGCTCATCACGCGTCGAAGCGGCATGTTCGTGCTCATTGCCCGGCGTTCACGCCAAGCAGCCAACGCCTGCGCCGCACCGCGCGCAGCGCCTTTCAGTGAACGCGCGTCCTTGATGCGCAGCCATGCGTCGTCTGGGTTGCTGTCGCCCCACGGACGCTGGCGGAGTTCTTCGCAGGCTTGTTCGACCCAGTTCGTGCGACCGAGTTCGGTCAATCTCGCAGAGACGCTCTCGTGTAGCTGCTCGAGATACTTCACGTCGCTTCGTGCGTACTCGCACTGGCTGTTGGTGAGAGGTCTGCGCATCCAGTCGGTGAGACGGTCGCCCTTCGAGAGCGTCACCTTGAGCCGTGCTTGTACGAGGTTGGCAAGCGACGGAGTGGAGAACCCGATGAAGCCGGCGGCGAGTTGCGTGTCAAAGAGTCGGCTCGGCACGCACCCCACCGCATACTGCAGAACCTCGAGGTCTTGTTGTGAGGCATGCAGCACCGCGAGGCCGTTGCCTTGCAGCAGCGGGGTGAGACCGCGGGGGTCGACGGCAAGTGGGTCGATCAGAACGTTGGTCGTACCCCACTGCAACTGCACCAGGGCGAGCCGCGGAAAATATGTGCGTTCGCGGTGGAACTCGGTATCCACGGCATACATCGGGGCCGACAAGGCGTCTCGAACGACGTCAGCCAAGGCGGCATCATCGTCAATGAAGTGCTCGGCGAGCTTCACGCCGGCACCCCGAATATCACGGCTGGTCGCCGCTGCGAAGGTCGTTGCCGAGTGCGGCAAAACCCATGGTTCCGCCTGCGACGTTCACCACGTTGGTAATGCCTGCGTCGTGCAAGTACTCGCATGCTCGCATGCTGCGACCGCCGCTCATGCAGACCACATACACCGGCACCGCCTTGCGAAAAGCTTCGAGCGAGCCGGGCACTGTTCCGAGGGGCACCGACTGGGCACCAGGCACGTGACCCTCGCGGTATTCGTCGGGTTCGCGGACGTCGACGACCACACCACCGCGCTCGAGCACGGTCGCGAGTTCGCCTGCGGAGATTTCTCGAATTGGCACGGCGGGAGAGCCTACTCACGTCTGCCAGCGTGTTTGGTGATGACCTCGTCGAGCGCCGAACGCGTGTTGACGTTTGTGAACTCGAACTCATTCACGTACACGCGCGCAAGTTTCAGTTCGGCGCATGCGTCATGCATCGCTCGCCTGCCTTGCGCAAGCGACGCCTCAAGATGCGGCAATGCACTGATGCGGAATGCGACGCATGACCAGTGGTCTTGCTCGCCATGCGCGACTGAAGCCTCGCTTTCGTCGAGTGCAGCGACGAGTCGCACGATAGTTTGAGCGCGCAGCAACGGCAGGTCGCAAGCGATTACCACTGCTTGCTGCAACGGTGGCGACACGGCATGAAGTGCGCTCACGACTCCGCGCAGCGCGCAACGCTCGTCTGACGGCGATGAAAGATCGGGTACGTGTTTGGCGCGATGAGTGGATTGGTTTGTGGAATGAGGCGCAGTGTCGCGCGGGGCTCCCCCGACGTATGCAAGTTGTTGCAACCCCGCAGCGCATAAAACCTCGAGCGCATGGTCGAGCAGCGTGCGGCCCTCGTAGTGCGCAGAGGCCTTATCACTGCCGAAGCGGCTGCTTGCGCCGCCGACCAGCACTGCGCCGAGCGTGGTCGCTGCGGGTGCCCGCCCGGCAGAGGTCGGAGAAGGTGTGTTCAGCCGCGCCCTCGCGGATCGCACTGCACGAGAAACTGCTGACAACGCACGGCTTCGGACTCTTCTCCGATCACTCCGGCATTGACGGCAAGACCCTCGAGACATTCAAGGAATCCGCGGTTTGACTCGTGCTGCCATCGAACGAAGCCCGAACCGCGCCAACCGCTGGCTCGCAGTTGGTCAAGACCGCGGTGGTACCCCACTCTGAATGCCATGTATGCGTCGATGCCCGGCTTGCTCGCGCGCCCGAGCGCAGCCCACGCATGCAGGCAGGTTGGATGTTGCGCGACGACTGCGGCGATGGCCTCGCGCCTCGCCTCGGGCGCTGAAGCAAGTGCCTGCTTGAGCGCGTGAGTGATCGCTACATCAACAGGTGGAAGCACGGTCTCGGGCGGACCACTGCGCGACATTGAGATGGGTTGGTCACTCATACGCGCAGTCTAGAAACGCAGGTGCACCCCGTTGTTTTACCGGAATGGCATGCGCACGCTGCAAGCGGACGGCTGGCAGAATCGGAGCCGCCGTGGACATCTCCTCTTTCGACGCACAGTCGGCTCGCGATGCGTCGTTCATCGCAATGGTGGTCGGCGTGCTTGGTGTGCTTCTGGTGCTGAAGTTCGTGTCGTCTCTGGTTACCAAGCTTCTCCTCACGGCTCTGTTTGGAGCGGTCATCTATCTCGGCTTCAACCAGCGCGACGATTTGTCAGCCTGCATCGCCGCCATCCAGGCGAAGGTCGAACAGGGCGACGTGAGCGACGTGACCTGTAGTTTCTTGGGGCGTGACGTCACGGTCGAAATCCCGTTCAACATCCAAGGCGGCTGAACGAGGCCGTTCGCCAAAGTCGGCCGGACGCGGTCGTTCGCCAAAGTCAGCCACGCGTGGCCGTGCTTCAAAGACTGCGGAGCGGGAGCGTCCCGAGGTTGCGATAGCCGACTTGTGCGGCTTTCTTGACGCCTCACCGACACCGCACCACGTGGTGGCCACTGCGGCCAAGAAGTTGCTCGACGCGGGCTTCACGTGGTTCGATGCCGCGAGCGAGCTACCTGATTTCGCGGGTCGCGCGACGAAGGGCTTCGTTACTCGCGGCGGTGCACTCGTGGCGTTTGCGACATCACAGAGTGCCAACGACAAGTTTCGCATCGTCGGTGCCCACACCGACTCACCTGGGTTGCACCTCAAATCGAACCCAGAAGGTCTCGCCGCCAACTTTGGCACGCTCGAAGTAGAGGTGTACGGTTCGCCGCTCCTCAACTCCTGGCTTGATCGCGATCTTGATATTGCTGGCCACGTCGTGCGACGCAACGGTCAAGTGGTTATGTTCCGCTCGGCCACGCCGGTCGCTCGCCTGGCTCAACTCGCAATTCATCTCGACCGCGGCGTCAACGAGAGCGGCTTGATCCTCGACAAGCACGCCCACCTGCGCCCGGTGTGGACCACCGGCCAAGACGTGCTGCCGGTGCGTGCAGTTGCAGCCCACCTTGCCGGCGTTGATTTGAAAGACGTGGCTGCGGTGCACGCACAGCTGGTTGATCACGAGCCTGCGCGCGTGATCGGTGCTGATGCCTCGCTCCTCGCATCGGGTCGACTCGACAACCAGTTGTCGTGCTGGGCGGCTGTCGACGCGATGAGCAAGGTCGCTGGCAACGACGGTGTCGCAGTGGTGGCATTGTTCGACCACGAAGAAGTCGGAAGCGACAGCACCACCGGGGCCGGCGGTCCGCTACTTGAGCACCTACTCGAACGCATCGCGGCGTCGCTTGGCAAGTCGCGCGGCGACTATCTCACCATGTTGCCGAAGTCGGCGTGCTTGTCATGCGACAACGCCCACGCCGTGCACCCGAACTACCAGGAGCGTCACGATCACAAACACGCGCCCTTCATCAACAGCGGCGTCGCTTTGAAGACGAATTCCAACCAGCGCTATGCGACCTCTGCGTCGTCGGCGGTGTCGTTCTTGTCAGCGTGCACAGCAGCCGGGGTTGACCATCAGACGTTCTTTTCGCGCAACAACATGCCGTGTGGTTCGACCATTGGGCCGATCACTGCTACGCGCCTTGGCATTGACACGGTCGACGTCGG
>JBMTYA010000126.1:0-4351 GCA_049454015.1 Ilumatobacteraceae bacterium
TTTGCACCGACGAGAACGCCGACCCAACCAGGTGACTGGCCAGTTCGTGTGCATTGTTGAGGCGTGGATCGGTGCTCCATCGTTCATCGCTCACGATGAACGATGTCGATATCGAACTTTGCCATTTGTCGGCGAGCACTCGCGCCAGCGCCGGGGTGCTCGCCCCGCCCGACACCACGATTGGAATCTCTGCACTGTTTCTTTCGACATCGTGCACGGCTGGAATTCGCATGACGGCTGACGCCGCAGCTTCTAGCACCGCTTCACGAGAGGCGCCAACGTACACCGGCGCCCCGGCAAGGAATATCGTCACTGCGAACCAGAGAGCAGGGCCAGCCACCGACTCGGAGGCTGGGTTCGGGTCATGACACTTGAGATATCGCCCGCCCCGAGCCGGGCATTCTGGGCAAACTGTCGCAGATCAGCAACATCGCGCGCGAAGAGTGCACCATGCATACCAGCGAGGGGGCTCAGGTTGGTGGTGTGAGCGTCAAGCAGCGTGATGACAGGTACACCGAGCATCGTCAGATCGAGACTGGCCGCCCCGGCGTTACCGACGACGGCGAAAGAAACAAGCGGTGCGAGCGAGGCGAGTGGTTCGGTGGACACCTCACAGCCGAGCGCGCGTGCCATATCCATTTGGGAGAGATTGCCGGGGTGTGGCTTGAAGAGGACGACGCGACTCTTGTAGGAGTCTGGGAGAGCCGCAACCGTCGCCACCACCAGCCTCTCACTTTCTGTGGCGGAGATATCCCCGACAACGAGCACCGCGTCGCCCGTCACCTTTTCGCGCGTGGTCAACGACAGATACCGCAACGCTTCCACCTCGCACAACGGTGCAGCGGGTGGCGCCACCAGTTGGATGTTGCGAATTGGGAGGGCTCCATTGACTGCATAGCGGCTGGCGGTCGGTCGCGAGCGGCCGCCCACAACCGGCACGAAGTGAAGTTCGTTGTAATAGCGATTGTCTTGTTTACGCACGACGGAGTGGGAATAGCCGATCGTCTCTACGTCGCCACGGCGTTGTGCGGCCGAGATCAAGGACTGCTCAAAGGCCTTGTTCTCCCACAAAAAGAACCAACGCTTTACATCGCAGTCATGCACGAGTGATTGATACGTGTGGGCATGAACCGCCGCCCACACGGCATGCGAACCAGTCAGTGAGTCTCGCAGAGCGGCACGAAAGAGTTGTTGGGCGGCGAGCCCACCGAACGCAGACGTCGTGCGGGCAACATCGAGCACCAGCCGCTTGTGGGCCCGGCAAAACCTGACGTACGTACCGATGCTGCGGACTGCCGCGCGGATCGTGATGAAGTCATCGATGAGACGGTGCGACTCACGGTCGCTCTCGTTCTGCGCACAGAAGGCTCGGCCATCACGCCACGACACTTCGTCGCTGCGGTGGTACAGCCACAGCGATGTCCGATTGGGGATGAGGTTCTGGCGCAACGATCCCCAGTACGGGCTGTGTGCACGCTCGCCACCCGGCAACGGGAGGAGATACCCCACGAACCCGAGCGGTGACCGATCGTCGACGGCCGACGAAGTGGCCGGTGTGGTCGTGTTCTTCGGGGCGACTGCTGGTGTCGACTGCGCTGTTCGTTTGGTTTGACGCAGCAGGTTGACCAACGCGATGCCGAAGACCCGTAGAAAATGAAGGATTGCCTGCGCAACCTCGAGACGCTCACCGAACGCGACGGGGAGGGCGTCGGCGCGCGCGTTGGTAGCGAGCCCGCTCTCGCGGGCAAAGTGGTGGAGCACCCATTCAAGATTTCGGTCTGCGCCGGCGTAGTCACAACGCGAAGCCGCTTCGTTCTCGCAGATGGTGCGAAGTAGTGACAGTTTCAAGAGCGTGGTGAATTCAGGCGAGGTTGCGTAATTCTTTTCGCTCACCTTGAGCAGCCACCACGAGTGCAGGTTGGGGAATACGTAGGGCAGGCTCGAAGAGTCTGCGGTGTGCTTTTCGGCGAGAGCTCCCAACCAGTGCAAGAGAGCCCTTTGGAGGGTGTCTTCTTGGTCGTGCAGCTGGTCACCGAGGTGCACCACCCGCGAGCCAGAGGTCAGTGTGACACGCGAGAAGGTGTTCCAACTCACGACCAGTGTCGAGCCGTCGTTCACGGTGTCGCGCGAATGAGCGTCGACTGCGCCGTGCCCGTGGGCGTCGTCAATGACGAGGATGCGAGTCATCAGCCAACGAGTTCGCGCAGTGCCGGCTGTAGCGAGTCGGCAGCCACGACGACCGAGAGTGGCGCCGCGCCACCAGCAATTGGAGTGAGGAGGCGGGCACCCGCCCCTTTCGCCACGGCGACTGCCGCGGCGACGTCCCAGAACATGATCGCCCGCTCCATATAGACGTCGGCTGCACCAGCGGCAACCACGCACAGGCTGTAGGCCGCGCTGCCGAACATTCGCACTTTGCCAAAGCACGACATGAAAGCCAGGTACTCCGCCGTCGCCTCCGGCGCACCAAAGTTGAATCGAGCAGGAAACCCGGTGCACACCACGGCCGACATGAGCGAGGTGGTCGTCGAGCAACGGATCGGCTCACCATTCTTCGTGCTGGGCAGTCCGTCGCCGCCCATATAGAAGTCTCCGGTCAAGACATCAAAGAGAAAGCCAAGCGATGGTTGACCCTTCACCACATAGGAGCACGACACCATCGAGTGACCCAGGTTTCGTATGAAGTTGAACGAACCATCTAGAGGATCAATGACCCACGCTTCGTGCAAGTCGATGAAGTGCGACGCAGCATCCTCTTCGCTCAGTACAGGCAAACCACTCGGTCGCAACATCTCGGTGAGATACTCGTGGGCCCGACGGTCGGCGGTGAGTTTGAATTCGCGTCCGCCCAACTCGGTCGCCTCGAGGCCTCTCTCTGCAGCCGGCAGGGAGCGCAACAGTTCGCCCGTGCTGCGAACCGCGCGCTGGGCGAGTTGCACCAGCCCAGCATCAGCCATGGGGCAACGAATACCGGCTCGGGTCGGGGATGGCGTGGCGGGTGCGCCATTGCGGGTCGGCGTAGTAGATGCCGTTGACGAGCGACATCGTGAGGAAGGCGTCACGCGACGTGCCGTGGTCGGCGGCGACACCAGTGTCGATGGCATCTGCGAAAGCGGCGATCTCGCTCTCCCACGACGGGTCGGTGTTGTAGGTGCGGGCACTCTCGACTGGGTCACCGTTGTCGCGGTCGGGGTCGGCGTGCACGATAGTGAGCGTCTCGGAGCCGTAACTCTTGGAGCTGGTGAGAATGCCTCGCAGCAGCAGGCTGCCGCGCTGCAGATTGATGTCGAGACTGAACTGGTGGCGCCACTGGGTGGCCGATGAGTTGAGCAGGGCGACCACGCCATCGTCAGTGCGCATCAACGCGTAGGCGTTGTCTTCGACGTCGTAGCCCCAGTGCGAATTGGAGACCACGCTGTGCACCTCGGTGAACTCCCCGGCAAAGAGCCGCATCAGGTCCACCATGTGAATACCTTGGTCGAGCAACACCCCGCCGCCAGCGAGGTCGCGTTTGGCGCGCCAGTCGGGCTGGTTGAAGGTGATGAGTTTCGACTTGCCGTAGAGGCCGCGCAGATTGATGACCTTGCCCAACTCGCCCGAGCGAATGATGGAAAGGGCGTCCTGCACCGAGCCGTGATAGCGGTGGTTGAAGCCGTACATCAGTCGTTGGTTCGGGTGCTTGTGTTCAGCGGCAAGAACTAACGACAGTTCTTCAAGGGTGCGTGCCGGGGGCTTCTCGCAGAAGACATGCAGACCCTGTTCAAGGCCGGCGATCGTCACTTCCGCCGCCATATCGTTGCTCATGCTGACGAGCAGCACGTCGAGCGGCTGGCGTAGGAGCGATTTGTGGCTGCGGAAGGCGGGAATCCCGCTCGGCAAGTTGGTGTCGGCGGCAAAGTTGCGGTCGCAGACGGCGACGGTCTCAAAGCGGGGGTGTTTGTCGAGGCACTCGTGGCGCCGCTTGCCGACAATTCCGTAGCCGGCGATGCCGACCTTCAGTCGTGCCACGGGTCAAGGCTACCCGTCACGTCGTGCTCAGTGTGACTTGAGTGCGACCTTCACTCGTTCAAGGTCGGCAGGTGTGTCGACGGCAATCGTCTTGTGCGCGGTGCGCACCATGCGAATGACAACACGGTGTTCGAGAAAGCGCAGCATGTCGACCGACTCGCTTTTTTCGTGCGGAGTGGGCGGCAGTTCGGCAAACTGCCGCAGAGCCGTGCGACGAAACGCCATCAAACCGAGTTGCTTGTAGAACCGCCGTGGTTGGTTGCCGATGAGCCCGGGAATGACGGCCCGTGAAAAATAGAGCGCATCGTCGAGTTGATCCATCACCACTTTGCCGACGTCGAGG
>JBMTYA010000127.1:0-4265 GCA_049454015.1 Ilumatobacteraceae bacterium
CCACCACGCCGGCCGGTGGACCAGAGCCCCAGTAGCCGGTGTTGTAGCCGAGTTTCGCCATGACGCTTCAGTCTGTCACATGCGGAGCCACGAGTTCCTAGCCGCCCCATCGACCTTTCTTGATTCAACTTGGGCCTGCGTCCCCCAGACGTTGAGCGAGCCAAGCCAACGGGAGCGACACCAGCAGCACGAGAGTTGCCATTACCGTCACGTAGGGCAGGACATTCGGTCGCGAAAAGTTGTTCAGGATCCACTGTGGAAGTGTTTGCACACCGGCTCCGGCGGTGAATGTCGTTACCACGACCTCGTCAAAACTCAATGCGAACGCCAACAGTCCGCCGGCGGCTACCGCCGACCGAATGAGTGGCCACGTGACATACCGAAAGGTTTGGAATGGCGTAGCCCCAAGGTCGGCTGAGGCTTCACTCAGGTTTGGTGCTACTCGTCGCAGCCGTGCTACGACATTGTTGTGAGCCACGACGATGCAAAAGGTCGCATGCCCGGCAACCACCGATAGGAATCCAAGGTCCCATCCGAATCGAACGAACGTGTTTCGAAGTGCAACGCCCGTCACGATTCCGGGTAGTGCGATTGGGAGAACAGCAAGGAACGTGACGACGTTCTTCCCGTAGAAGGTAAATCGGTGGAGTGCAAATGCCAGCATCGACCCAAGTACCACGGCAATTGCCATGGCGATGAGGGCTAGACGAGCAGAAGAGAGGATGGCCGTCCTTGCACTCTCGACATCCCAGAACCCAGCCCACCAGCGACTCGACAATCCTGCGGGCGGCCAGGCGATGGATCGGGCCGAATTGAAGGAGAGGATGAAAATCAACGTAAGCGGCAGGTACAGCGCGACTATTGCAAGGTACGTACACGCTCGAAGTGCGAGTCGGGCAGGGAGTGATAGTTGCATCAGAGGTTCTTGAACGCGCCGGCACGTGCCATGAGCACGAGGTACACCACCATGATCAGCATCGGCCACAAGGTGAATGCGGCTGCGAGCGGCTGGTTCGGGGCAAGGAGGGCTCGCTCGATGATGTTTCCGATCATTTGCGCGGTGCCTCCCACAATCTTCACGGTGATGTAATCACCTAGCGACAGTGAAAACGTGAAGATACTTCCGGCTGCGATTGAAGGAATCAATATTGGCAGAACGACCCGAGCAAAAGTTCGTACGGAGCCGGCGCCGAGGTCGGCAGATGCATCGAGTAGGGAAGTCGGCAGGCGTTCCAATCCTGCATAGAGCGGAAGCAGCATGTACGGAAACCAGAGGTAGGCCAGCGTGATGACTACTCCCGTGTATCCGAAGCCTGGTGACCACCCAGTGAGGCTTCTCAGGAATCCACCCGAGCCGAATTCGGAGCCCGGCTCGAGTACGGCCCGAATCGCAAATGCCTTGACGAGGTATCCCGTCCATAGCGGGAGAATCAGCGCTACGACGAGAGCTCGTCGCGTACGCGCAGAAGCCAGTCGCGCGATATAGAAAGCGGACGGCATCGCGACTGCGAAGCAAATCACCGTGACGGTTGCGGCAACTGCCACGCTTCTGAAGATGAGAGAAAGGTAGGCACTCTGAGTAAATGCCTCAGAGATGTTTGCTGTGGTGAGGTCGGTGGTGGGCTTTCCGGTGAAGTCGTCGAGACTGAAGAATGCACTTACCACGAGCAGGGTGAGTGATCCGACGTACACCACCAACAACCACGCCAGCGGTCCAGAGAGGAGTGCGCCGAGTGCCGCTGCGGACCGAGCTTGTGCCCGGCCCGCAGCGGATTCTCGCATTACTTCTACGCGCGGAGTTTGTTCCAGGCGTTGACCCATTCGCTGTACGGAACGCACTCAACGTCACGGCCGGCGAGGCACTCCTTGGTCGGAGTCGTCCAGTAATACACCTTTGAGAAGTAGTCCTCATCCTCTGCGTGGTAGGTGACGCAGTGGTTCGGGTCGGATGTGAGAGCACACGACTTCGAGTTGGATGGGGCTTCACCGAACCACTCTGCAACGCCGGCGTTCGCCTGCGGGGAGATGATGTGGTTCAGCCACTTGTAAGCGCAGTTTGGATGTTTCGCCTTGCTGGACACCATCCATGTATCTGACCAACCAGTGGCACCTTCTGCGTGGAGTGTGGCATCAATCTTCGCGCCATTGGCTACAGCAAGATTGACGATGACTTGCCACGTCGTGCCGAGCGTTACAGTTCCCGACTCGAGTGCAGCCTGCTGATCGGTGTAAAGAGCCCAGTATTGGCCCACGACACTCTTCTGTGCCTCGAGTGCTGCAATTGCCGCGTCGAACTGCGTTTGATCCAAAGCATATGGATTAGTAATGCCGAGTTCCGGCTGCGTTGCCATCAGATAGATGGCCGCATCAGCGATGTAAATCGGACTGTCGTACACGGAGATCTTCCCGGCGTACGGGCTCGTCGGCGAAAACATGTCGACAATCGAAGTTGGCGCAGCACCGGCCTCCGTGTTGTACACGAGGAGATTGGCGCCACGGCCGTGTGGCACCCCATATGCCTGTCCATCCACTGAATTCCAGGGTCGGTTCTTCAGACCATCGAACACGTCGGCATAGTTGGGAATCAGGTCGGTGTTGACTGGTGCAACGTCGCCGCCGGCAATCAATCGCAGGGTTGCATCGCCCGACGCAGACACCGCGTCGTACTCGCCGCTCTGCATCAACTCGACCATCTCGTCCGATGAGTTACCGATCTTCACATTGACTTCGCAACCCGTTTCAGCTTCGAAGTCGCTTACCCAGTCGACGTTCGGATCGGTCGATCCGTCCTCCACATAACCGGCCCAGGCCACGAGGTTCACGGAACCCTCGCCATCCCCGAGCTCTTTAAGTGCCCCGCTGCTGCTGTCGCCACCACCGCACGCTCCTAGTGCAATCGTGCCGAGCAGCATCGCGACAGTCGCTAATGCCTTCTTCATATCTCCCCCTTGGATAGTTGTTGTTAGTTACTCAGTGATTCGGAACCTCGAATACGGCCCTCGAATCCCAGTGCAGCTTGACAACTTCGCCAACGTTCGGGATTTGCAGGTTCATACTCGAGACGCCAGTCATGACAATAGCCCCGCCAGCAAGCATGCAGGAGAGTCGCACTTCGGGCCCGAGATACTGTAATTCGGTCACCGTGGCGGCAAGCCCATCCGAGGTGTCGCCTGGAAGCAATTGTATGCGTTCGGGTCGAATCGTATGGATGGCAGCGCGACCAAAGAGGGAGAGCGAAGTCGCTTCGTCGAAGAGATTCGTTAGACCCACGAACCCTGCAACGAAAGCCGTGGCGGGTCGTTCGTAGAGTTCGCGCGGAGACCCGACCTGTTCCAGTCGACCTTTGTTGAATACGGCAATTCGATCACTCATCGACAGGGCCTCGCCCTGATCGTGTGTTACGTAGATGAACGTGATCCGTAGCTCGCGCTGGAGTGCCTTCAGTTCGGACTGCATCTCCTCTCGGAGCTTGAGGTCAAGTGCCCCAAGCGGCTCGTCGAGGAGTAGTACGCGCGGGCGGTTGACTATGGCCCGCGCCAGCGCTACTCGTTGGCGTTGTCCGCCGGAGAGCTGGGACGGCATTCTTGAGGCAAGGTCACCCAGCCGAACCATTTCAAGGGCTTCATTGCGACGGGTGACTCGTTGGGTTCGCGGGACGTGTCGTACTCGCAGTCCATACTCGACATTGTCTGCCACGGTCATGTGCGGGAACAGTGCATAGTCCTGAAACACCGTGTTGACGTCACGTTTGAACGCAGGTTGGGTCGAAACATCTTGGCCATACAGGAGGATTTCGCCCGTGGTAGGCAGTTCGAATCCGGCGATCATTCGCAGGACTGTCGTCTTTCCCGATCCGGAAGGACCGAGAAAGGTAAGAAATTCGCCGTCTCGAACCTCAAGCGATAGATCCGTGACTGCTGCGACAGGTCCGAAGGACTTCGAGACGCGACTCAGCGATATCGCAGAAATTGTCGAAACCGTCGAACTCCCATCCATCACTTACCCAAGGGCGACAAGCGGTTCTACAAATTCGCGGCCCAGCGCCTCTGCGCTCGGCTTGTTGGTGAGCACACCTCCAGCGGTGTTCACTCCGAGAGCCATTGCATGGTCGTGCTCCGCAGCACCACGTACTCCGCGGATTGCCAACTGCAGTTGGTAGGGCAACGTAGCGTTGGTGAGCGCGTACGTGCTGGTGTTCGGCACCGCACCAGGCATGTTGCCGACCGCGTAATGAATGACGCCGTGCTTTTCGTACACGGGGTCGG
>JBMTYA010000128.1:0-4257 GCA_049454015.1 Ilumatobacteraceae bacterium
CTCAACCCGTCAACGCAAGAGTTGCTCGACGCCGTCGAACACATGAACGCCCAGCACGTGGTGATCTTGCCGAACAACAAGAACATCATTCCTGTCGCGCAACAAGTAGATGGCCTCACCAAGAAAGAAGTTCGCGTGGTGCCGACGTGCTCGATGCCAGAGGCGCTCGCTGCCTTGGTCGCCTACGACCCGGAAGCCTCGGCTGAACACAACGGCAGCGAGATGGCCAAGGCTGCAGCCGCCGTGGTGACGGGCGAAGTAACCACCGCAGTGCGCGACACCAAGACCGATGCTGGTGCAGTGAAAGCCGGCGACTCGATCGGTCTCGTGCGCGGTGACGGTGTGGTGGCGATTGCGCCCGACGTTCTTGAGTGTTCCACCGCGCTGCTTAAGCACATCGTGTCGGCCGAGCGCGAGTTGCTCACGATCATCGTCGGTATTGACGCAAAAGCCTCGACCACCGAGAAGCTGGTCGAGTGGGTGGGCGAGCACTTCCCAGCGCTCGCATGCGAGGTGCATCGCGGCGGACAGCCGTTGTACCCGTATCTCTTCGGCGTGGAGTAACTTCGGCGCGGCATGGCCGAACCACCGCTCACATACCGCGACTTAGCGGCCCTCGATATCTCCAAGATCAAGGGCGTCGGCGACAAGCGTCGTGAATCGTTGCGCGAAGCCGGCATCGCGAACGTGCTCGACCTGCTCACCACGTATCCGCGTCGTTACGTCGATCGCACCAACGAAGCACACGTCGAAGACCTCGTAGAGGGTGTCGAGGCCGTCGTCTTGGTGAAGGTGCGCAGCGTGCGGCGTGTGCCTTTACGCAGCCGCCGAAGCATGGTCACTGCGATGGTCGGCGACGCAACCGGCATCTTCGGGCTCACGTTCTTCAACCAGCCTTGGCGCGAGCGCCAATTAAAGACCGACCAAGAGATTGCGGTCTTCGGCAAGCCCGAGCGTTTCCGCGGCAAGTTGCAGATGACCAACCCACTCGTCGACATCGTCGGCAACCGCACGGGCCGCATTGTGCCGATTTATCCGCAGAGCGAGAAATCGAACGTGACCACCTGGGAACTCACCGGATGGGTGGAGAATGCGCTCGAACGTGCGGCACCGCGCACGATCTCTGACCCGCTGCCCGTTGGGCTGCGTGAGCGGCTCGGCTTGGTTTCCCGCAACGAGGCGCTCTCGACGATCCACTTTCCAGAGAGCATCGTCGACAAAGAAAAGGCTCGCGAGCGTCTGGCGTTCGACGAGTTGCTACGCGTGCAACTGGTGCTCGTCGGTCGCAAGAAAGCGTTCGAGCGCGATAACACGGGGCTCAAGCACGACATGAGCGGTGCGATGCAGCGAGCGTTCCTGGATGCGTTGCCGTTCCCTCTCACTGGTGCGCAACGTCGTGTTATCGAGGAGGTGAACGCCGACCTCGCCACGCCGGTGCCGATGCACCGCCTCCTGCAAGGTGATGTCGGTAGCGGCAAGACGGTTGTTGCGGTGGCCGCGATGTTGGTGGCGGTGCAGGGCGGGCACCAAGGAGCCTTGATGGCGCCCACCGAAGTGCTCGCCGAACAGCACTACGCGGGTATTCGTGCCCTGCTCGACGAATTGCGAGTGCCCGACGAAGGCAACCTTTTCGGCGAGCGGCAATTGCGCGTCGAACTGCTTACCGGCCGTGTGACAGGCGAGCGTCGCCGTGAAGTGCTCGCCGACCTCGCATCCGGCGGTGTTGACATTGTTATCGGCACGCATGCGTTGATTCAAGAAGGTGTCGGGTTTTCGTCACTCGGCGTGGTGGTGATCGATGAGCAGCACCGATTCGGCGTGGAGCAGCGCGCCGCATTGCGCGGCAAGGGTGCTGGTGCCAAGCACACCACACCCGACGTGTTGGTGATGACGGCGACACCTATTCCTCGTACGGCTGCGCTCACGCATTACGGCGACCTCGAAGTGAGCGTGCTTGACGAACTGCCGCCTGGTCGCACGCCGATCAAGACGATGGCCGTCAACGACGACAAAGCCCGTCGCGAGATGTGGGCCGCAGTGCGCGAGGCGCTCGACGCCGGACAGCAGGCATACGTGGTGTGCCCGATGATTGCAGAGAGCGACAAGTTAGAAGTCGCAGCAGCGGAAGAGATTCACGAGCAGGTTCGCGCGGGCGATTTGCGCGACTATTCAGTCGGTTTGTTGCACGGTCGAATGTCATCGGCAGAAAAAGACGACGTGATGGGCAAGTTCCGCTCACGCAAGTTCGATGTGCTCGTTTCCACCACGGTGATTGAGGTTGGCGTCGATGTCCCGAACGCCACCTGCATGGTGGTGCTCGATGCCGACCGGTTCGGTATCGCTCAGCTGCACCAATTGCGAGGTCGTGTGGGCCGCGGCAAGATTGCGTCACGGTGCTGGCTAGAGCGCAAAGACAAGTCGGTGGGTGAGGAGCGCATCAACGCACTCGTCGAGTCAACCGACGGCTTTTACTTGGCTGAGGTCGACCTCGAGTTGCGCGGTGAGGGCACGTTGATGAGCACCGCCCAAAAAGGTGCCGGCGACTTGAAGATTGCGTCGTTCGTTCGCGACAAGCAACTCATCGTGCAGGCACGTGAGACAGCATTCGCAATTCTCGACAATGACCCGACGCTCGCCAAACACGCCGAGCTGGCCGACGAGCTTTCGATTTTTATGGCTCCCGAAGAGAAAGAGTTCTTGTTTAAAGACTGAGCCGCTCAGCTTTCGTCGCGGGCTACGAGCACCATGTCCCAGCGGTCGCGGCAGTCGCGACACCGATAAGCGACAACATCACCAACGAGCCAACGCCCGTCTTCTGGGGGCGGGGTCAACAAATGCGCAGGTCCACCGCAGTCGACGCACACGATCTGCTCGGGTGGGGTTTCTGCAGATTCGTCATTGTCGTTGTCGCTCATGAGATGGGTGAACGGCGCGGCTTTACAGAGGTGTGACGAGTCGCCAAAAACTAAAAAACGTACCGCTTGAGCATGTCGGTGAGGAACGGCAGATAGTTCTCGTCATCGAGTCGACTCGGCATGATGTCGCTGTTTGTGAAGCCGTCAGAGAAGGCGATAATCGCCCAAGAGATCGTCCGTGCCGGAACAGTCGATTTGTTTCCTGACTTTGCCCGAGCCTTTTTGATGAGCTCAGTGGTCGCATCCTCCACCTCTGCCATGGCCCGACCGATGCGCTCTGCGAGGGCGGGTATCTCGCGACCGGCGGCTTTGGCTTCGAGTCGCAACCAACGACGTTCCTTACGCCACTTGTCGTCGGGCTTGGGCATCAAGCGGAGCACGTCATCAAAGTTGACACCATTTGCCAGAGACTCGAGCAGTTTCTCAATACCAACAAGCTCTTCCTCGAACTGCTGCACGATGACGTCACCGAGCACTCCCGCAAGCAATCCGTCGCGGTCGCCGAAGTACTTGTAGACGAGAGCGACCGAAACATCGGCACCAGCTGCCACATCGGCAAGCCGCAGACCCAGAATGCTGTTCTTGCGTATCTCTGTGAGTGCGCTGGCGCGAATGCGCGCGACAGAATCAGCTTCGACCAGTGTCATTTTCTTCGGCTCGTCGTTGACGCCAGGCGACGAACCATAGGGCAAAGATACCAATGCAGATCGGCCGACTTGTGCTCGTAGCGTTTCTCGACGTGCGAGTGGTGGCAGGGGAGTTGCGCGGGCGGCGAATTGAATCGCCGGAAGGAAACACCACGAGGCCGACCACCGACATGGCTCGCGAAGCGATCTTCAACAGCCTCGGCAGCCACTACGACCTCTCGGGTGCGCGAATCATCGACGCTTTCGCCGGCACCGGTGCGCTCGGCATTGAGGCAATTTCTCGAGGCGCTGGCCACGTCACGTTCATCGAGCGCGACAAGCAAGCTCTCGACACGCTGAAGCACAACATCGATTCACTCGGCATCGCCGACCGCAGCACCATCGTGCGTGGTGACGTACTCACCCAGGTGGCACAGTGCAAAGACGCAACGCTCGTCTTGGCCGATCCTCCGTATGACTTCGCCAAGTGGGCGGAGTTTCTTGCCGTCGTGCCATGCAATTTGGTAGTTGCAGAGTCGGGGGCCCCAGTTTCCGCACCAGCGGGGTGGGAAGTGCTACGTGAAAAGCGCTACGGCCGCACCCACGTGACGTTCTTACGACGGCTCGGCTGACCAGCCGTGCGGCTCAGTTGGGCCGCCCGCGACGGGTACCGTAGAAGCCAATGGCAGCGCAACAAACGGTGCTGTATCCGGGCA
>JBMTYA010000129.1:0-4254 GCA_049454015.1 Ilumatobacteraceae bacterium
TCGACTGCTGGTTCGAGAGCGGTTCGATGCCGTTCGCTCAGGTGCACTACCCGTTTGAGAACCGCGAGTGGTTCGAAAGCCACTATCCGGGTGACTTCATCGTTGAGTACATCGGCCAGACACGCGGCTGGTTCTACACCTTGCACGTGCTCGCAACCGCGCTCTTTGACCGCCCGGCGTTCAAGAGTTGTGTCAGCCACGGCATCGTGCTTGGTGACGACGGGCAGAAAATGTCAAAGAGCCTGCGCAACTATCCAGACCCGATGAAGGTGTTTGACACCTACGGGGCTGATGCGATGCGCTGGTATTTGCTCTCGTCGTCGATTCTGCGCGGCGCCGACTTCAGTGTGAATGAGGCTGGCATCCGTGACACGGTTCGCCAGACAATCCTCCCATTGTGGAACTCGTGGTACTTCCTCTCGCTGTACGCGAACGCAGCCAAGGTGGGCGGTGCGTTCGACACCTCAAGCATTAACGTGCTCGACCGCTACGTGGTCGCCAAGACCCGCGCGCTCGTGCAGTCCGCGACTGCTGCGTTCGAGCGAAACGACTTGTTCGAGGCGTGCGCACAGGTGCGCGACTTTCTCGATGTGCTCACCAATTGGTACATCCGCCGCAGCCGCGACCGATTCTGGAGCGGCGACCAGGCGGCAATCAACACCTTGCACAGCGTGCTGCATGTCGTATGCCGTGTGGCTGCTCCGTTGTTGCCGCTCACTACGGAGGAGATATTCCGCGGTCTCACCGGCGAGCGCAGTGTGCATCTCGCAACGTGGCCGACGACCGACTCGCTCGCCGCCGCCGACTCGCTTGTGGCTTCGATGGACATGGCCCGCGATGTCTGCTCTGCCACTCTGTCTTTGCGCAAGGCCCACCAGCGCCGTGTGCGCTTGCCGCTCTCGACGCTCGTCGTGGCTAGCCCCGATGCACCGCTCTTAGGTGACTTCGTCGATGTGATCAAGGACGAAGTCAACGTTCGCGAGGTGCAGCTGCGCACCGACGTGGACGCCCACGCCAAACGCGAATTGAACGTCACTCCGGCTGCTCTCGGTCCGCGTCTCGGTGCTGACACGCAGAAAGTGATTCGAGCGGTGAAGGAAGGTGACTGGTCGATGAGCGGCGGTCGTGTGGTAGCCGGTGGTGTCGAACTCAACGAAGGGGAGTATTCGCTGCGTCTTGTCGCAATCGGCGAGGGCGAGCGTGCGAGCACGGCATTGCGCGGGGGTGATGGCATCGTGGTGCTCGACCTCGCGGTGAACGACGATCTGCGACGTGAGGGTGTTGCGCGCGACGTAATTCGCCTTGTGCAGCAGGCGCGCCGTGACGCCGGCTTGCACGTGTCGGACCGCATTCGACTGACACTCGGGCTTCCGGACGATGCGGCGGCAGCGGTGCGCGAGCACTCGGCGATGGTGCAATCAGAAACCCTCGCACGCGAATTGATGCTCGGCGGAGTGAACGGCGACACCAACGCGACGCTGGACGACATTCCCGTTCGCGTCACCGTGGAGCGGCTACCCTGACGTGGTCATGAACGCAGCCGCCAAGCGCAAAGCAGCCGCAAAGAAGAAGGCCCAAGCCAAGAAACAGGCCGCCGCCAAGAAAGCCGCCGCTAAAAAGCAAGCGGCCGCCAAGCAGGCCGCCGCTAAGAAGGCCGCTGCCAAGAAAAGGGCGATGCTGATCGCCGCCGCCAAGCGCCGCAAGGCTGAAGAACTGCGCCGCAAGAAGGCCAAAAAGGCGCTCGAAGAAAAGCGTCGCAAGGCCGCCCGCCAGAAGATCGAAGATGCCCGTCGCCGCAAGGCCCGCCTGAAGCTCGAGGCAGAGCGCCGCGCCAAGCGCTTGCAAATCGAAGCCAAGCGCAAGGCCGCCAAGAAGAAAGCTGATGACGCCCGCCGCAAAGCGGCGAAGAAGAAGGCCGAAGACGCACGCCGTGCGGCACGCGCAAAGGCCGAGGCGTTGCGTCGCAAGAAGGCGTTGCAGCGCAAGGCCGAGGAACGCCAGCGCAAGCAGGCGCGCCTTGCCGCCGACCGTGAACGTAAGCGAGCCCGCCAAGAAGCTGACCGCGAACGAAAGCGCGCAGCCAAGGCGAAACTGGCCGAGCGCAAGCGCATCTTGAAGGAGCGTCTCGCCGAAAAGAAGCGTCGCGAACTCGAACGGCAAGTTGCGATGGAAGAGCGCAAGCGCGAACAGGCGCGCAAGCGCGCAGCCATCGAAGAAGAGCGCCGGGAAAAGCAGCGCGAGCGCGACAAGATCACCAAGGCGAAAGAAGCCGAGCGTCAGGCCCGCGAAGCCGAGCGCGCCCGCATCCGCGCTATACGTGAAGAAGACGAGCGTCGCATCCGCGAACAGCAAGAAAAGGCGATGGCCAAGCCAGTCAAGCCGCCGATCGTCAAGTTCGAGCCCGTAGATGGCATCACGCCGACGAAGGATTTCGATCTTGAGTTTCTCAAGTCGCAGCGAGAACTGCTGGTCGAAAAGCGGGCTGAGCTGATGGGCCAGGCCAAGCGTCTCGAGCAGGATGCAATGGAGATCGTCAACAACCAGGAGATGGGCGACGTCGACTTCGGCGAAGAAGGCGGCGAAGGCGACACGATGGTCGTCGAGCGCGAGCGCGATCTCATTCTCTCCGAGCAGGCAAGGGCAGAGGTGGAGGCGATCGACGAAGCGCTGAGGCGCATGAAGATCGGCGAATACGGCTACTCCACGTACTCCGGCTTGCCCATCCCGCGCGAACGCCTCGAAGTGTTGCCGTGGACCACCGAGCTCGTTACCGAACGCGCCGGCGGTCTGGGCAATCGATGACCGCCGCTTCAACGCGGCGTCTCTGGTCGTTGGTCGCGATCATCGTCGTTGTCGACCAGCTCACGAAACACTGGGCACTCAACCGACTGTCGGGTGGGCGCACCATCGACATCGTCGGTTCGTTGCGCTTCAACCTGGCGTTCAACAAAGGTATGGCTTTCTCGCAGGCGACAGGTGCCGGCCCCGTCATCGGTGCGCTCGCATTCGTGATTGTCATCGTCGTGGTGCTGTGGATTCGTCGTTCGGCAACCGGACTCGCAGCGTTCGCGGCGGGATTAATCGTCGGCGGAGCCGTCGGGAACCTCATTGATCGCCTGTTCCGCAACGACGCATGGTTGCGTGGTGCGGTGGTTGACTTCATCGACTTGCAGTGGTTCCCGGTCTTCAACGTCGCGGACTCCTGCATCACGATCGGCGCCATCTTGATGGTGATCGCGTCATTGCGTGCCGGCAAGACGGAATCTCCAGCGAAAGAGGGAGACGCAAGTGTCTGACGATGCCATCACTGATGACGCCGTCAACGACGACACGGGTACGCTCCTGCGCCGGGTGAGTGAGACGATTCCGGCGTCACTTGCCGATGTGCGTATCGACCGCGTGGTCTCGCTCATTGCCGACGTAAGCCGCAATGCAGCTTCCGCACTCATCGACTCGGGCGCAGTGACCCTCGATGGCCAAGTTGTGCAGGCGGGCAAGGAAAAGGTTTCGACTGGCCAGCACATCACCGTTGACATCAGCAAAGTTGCAGAGCCGGAGTTGCCGGCAGCGCAACACGACGTGCAGCTTGAAGTGGTGTATGAAGATGCCGACGTGCTCGTCGTGAACAAGTCAGCGGGTCTCGTCGTGCACCCTGGCGCCGGCAACAAAAGCGGCACGATGGTGAACTATCTACTGGCGCGCTACCCAGAAATCGCCGCAGTCGGTGACCCGATGCGACCGGGCATCGTTCACCGACTCGACGCTGGTACCACCGGGCTTATCGCTGTGGCGCGCAACCAGGCGGCCTACGAATCGCTGGTCGAGCAGTTGACGATGCGCAGCGTCACCCGCGTGTATTCGGCGATTGTGTGGGGTGTGCCGACCTCGATGAACGGGGTCATTGACGCGCCAATCGGACGTGACCAGCGCGATCCGACTCGCATGGCCGTGGTGGTCGACGGCAAGCCCTCCCGCACGCACTATGTCGTTGAGCGCACGTTTCACGTGCCCAAGGACATCTCACTCGTCGAATGTCGTCTCGAAACCGGACGTACGCATCAGATTCGCGTGCATCTTGCATCAATCGGGCACCCCGTGGTGGGTGATGCGCAGTACGGCGGAGTTCGTGCCGGTGTGCGAGCCGGGCGACCGATGTTGCACGCGCGCGAACTCGCTTTCGACCATCCGCGCACGGGAGAGCGCCGAACGGTTACGAGCGAATTGCCGAGCGACTTCGCGTCGCTCGTTGCGGCG
>JBMTYA010000130.1:0-4216 GCA_049454015.1 Ilumatobacteraceae bacterium
GACCAGGCATCGGCATCGGCATCATCTTCGGCAAGGCCATCGAGTCGATGGCTCGTCAGCCAGAGGCAGCCGGCATGGTTCGCACCACGATGTTCCTTGGCGTCGCCTTCACCGAAGCGCTCGCCTTGATCGGCTTCGTCGCCTTCATCTTGCTCAAGTTCGCCTAATCGAAGCGGCAGGCACTGCACATGCTCATCTCAACGATTCTCCTTGCCGCCGAGGACATGGGGCCCAACCCCATTTCCCCGGAAGGGAAGGAACTCTTCTGGGGCGCCGGAACGTTTCTGGTGTTCCTCTTCGTCATGCGAGTGTTCCTCGTACCGAAGGTGAGAAAGGGCATGGAGTCTCGCTACGGCATGATTCGCGACGGGCACGAGAGTGCTCAGGCGATGCGCGCTGCAGCGCAGGGTGACGTTGCTGCCTACGAGGCGGCGCTGGCCGAGGTTCGCGCCGAGGCAGCTGCCCGCGTCGACAAGGCGCGCCAGACGCTCGATGCAGAACGTCAGGCCAAGGTCGCCGAAGCGAACGCTCGTATCGCAGCAAAGCGTGCAGAAGCTGACAAAGCCCTCGAGTCCGCGCGTGCCGCTGCACGCGGCGAAGTCGCGGCTGCCGTCGGCAACGTTGCTTCTCGCGCAGCGCAACTCGTGCTGGGAAAGACACCTGATGCTGCCCTCGTCAAGCGGGCAGTCGACAACACCATGAACGGAGGTCGCTCGTGAGTTTCTTGAACGTGCTCATCGCCGCCGAGGATCCGACGCAGTCTCACCACTGGTTGTTCCCCGAAATCGGCGAGATCATCTACGGCGGTCTCGCATCTCTCGCAATCTTCTACGCGCTGTACAAGTTTGGTTGGCCGGCAGCAAAGAAGGGGCTCGAGGCGCGAACCGCCAAGATTCAAAAGGAACTCGACGATTCGGCAGCAGCACGTCGCGATGCTGAGGCGGATGCCGCAAACATCCGCAAGGCGCTCGGCGACATCGCCAGCGAACGCGCACGACTGCTCGCCGAGGCTGATACCCAGGCTGCAGCGGTGCTCTCCGAAGGCAGGGCTCGCATCACGGCAGAAGTGGCGGACATGGAAGCACGTGCGACGGCTGAAATCGCCGCTGCGCGCTCGCGAATCGGTGACGAACTTCGTGCCGAGATTGCGCGTCTCTCAGCCGCTGCCACCACCGACGCAGTGCGTTCCTCGCTCGACGAGCGAACACAGCAAGAACTGGTCGATGGCTTCATCGCCAAGGTCGGAGCATCACGATGAGCACCCAGCAAGTGAACGCCTACGTGGCGGCAATGTTCGAAGTTGCGGTCGCGAACGACGCCCTCGTAGCCGTTGAAGACGAAATGTTCCGTCTCGCTCGCGCCTACGAGACCAACGACCAACTCCGTTCGTCGCTCGGCGATGCGTCGCTGCCGACGGAACGCCGTCAAAAGATTGTCGAGCAGTTGCTCGGTGGCAAGGCACACAACGTGACCGTGCAACTGGCTTCGATGCTGGTTGGCACGGGTCACGTGTCGTTGCTGCCGCAGGTCGCTGACGCACTGGTTAAGCGCGCCTCGAGCGAAAAGCAGCTCGAGGTTGCCGAAGTGCGCAGTGCAGTTGCCCTCAGTGACGCACAAAAGACGCGCCTTGCTGATGCTCTCGCCAAGGCAACCGGCAAGAAACTGAACCTGAAAGTCGTCGTCGACCCCAGCGTCATCGGCGGCATCGTTGCGACCGTCGGTGACGAAGTCATCGACGATTCCGTCCGCACCCGCCTCGACCAGGTCAAGGCCCGTCTCTAGGAAGCCATTCGAAAGGAAACCACCATGTCCGAACTCACACTCTCCGCATCCGATATTGCGGCAGCAATCTCGAAAGGTCTCGAGGGCTACACGCCGTCGGTCGAGGCCCGCACCGTCGGACGCGTCGCCGAGATCGGCGACGGCATCGCGCGCGTCAGCGGCTTGCCCGACTGCGCCGTGAACGAATTGCTCGAGTTCGAGGACGGCACCGTCGGCCTCGCGCTCAACCTCGACGAAGACTCAATCGGCGTCGTCGTGCTCGGTGACGCAGACGGCATCGAAGAACAGCAGACCGTAAAGGCAACTGGCCGCATCTTGTCGGTGCCGGTCGGCGACGCGATGCTCGGCCGAGTGGTCAACGCCCTCGGCGAGCCCATTGACGGCAAGGGCGACATCGTCGGCGCGCAGCTCCGCCGCGTCGAAGTGCAGGCTCCGGGCATCATGGGTCGCAAGCCGGTGCACGAACCGCTGCAGACCGGCATCAAGGCCATCGACGCGATGACCCCGATCGGTCGTGGTCAGCGCGAGTTGATCATCGGTGACCGCAAGACTGGCAAGACCACGGTTGCCATCGACACGATCCTCAATCAGAAGGGTCTCGGCGTGAAGTGCATCTACGTCGCCGTCGGCCAGAAAGGTTCGACCGTCGCACAGACCGTGGAAACTTTGCGACAGTACGGCGCCATGGACTACACCGTCGTCGTCGCCGCACCAGCCTCCGACCCCGCACCGTTCAAATACCTCGCCCCATATGGCGGCTGCGCCATGGGCCAGCACTGGATGGAAAAGGGCGAGCACGCACTCATCGTCTACGACGACCTCTCCAAGCAAGCTGAGGCGTACCGCCAGATTTCGCTGTTGCTGCGCCGCCCGCCGGGCCGTGAGGCGTACCCGGGCGACGTGTTCTACCTGCACAGCCGCCTGCTCGAGCGAGCCGCGAAGTTGAGCGATGAAAAGGGCGCCGGTTCGCTCACCGCTCTGCCGGTGATCGAGACGAAGGCCGGCGACGTGTCGGCGTACATCCCCACCAACGTGATCTCCATCACCGACGGTCAGGTGTACTTGCAAGACAGCCTCTTCAAGTCGGGCGTGCGCCCGGCAGTTGACGTGGGCATCTCGGTGAGCCGCGTGGGTGGTGCCGCACAAATCAAGGCCATGAAGAGCGTGTCGGGCACCCTGAAGCTCGACCTTGCTCAGTTCCGTGAACTCGAGGCATTCGCCACGTTTGGTTCAGAACTTGACGCCATCTCCAAAGCACAGCTCGAGCGCGGCTACCGACTCGTCGAACTGTTGAAGCAGCCGCTCAACAGCCCGATGCCCGTCGAAGAACAAGTCGTGTCGATTTTTGCCGGCACCAAGGGATACCTCGACGATCTGCCGGTCGGCGACGTGCGACGCTTCGAGCAAGAGCTGCTCGAGCATTGCCGCTCGCGCCACGGCAGCATGCTCTCGGGCATCCGCCAGAACCCGAAGGCCGACGTCCCGAAAGACCTTGCCGACGTGGTCGCTGCGTTCAAGAAGTCGTTCGTGCCGACACCTGTCGGCGGCGCATCTGCTGACCCGACAAAAACGTCGGCCGGCGAAACGGGCGAAGCCGCAAGCAAAAAGACATTGGCAACGGAGTAATCGGACGACATGGCTGGCGGTCAAGAGCGAATTCTTCGCGGACGGATTCGATCCGTTCAGGCGACGAAGAAGATCACTCGCGCCATGGAGCTGATCGCTGCCTCGCGAATTGTGAAGGCCCAGCAACGCGTGCAGGCTGCCGTGCCGTACAGCGAGATCATCACCAACGTGGTGAAAGACCTCGCCGCCGGCGGCTCGGGCTCGGACTCCATCTTCATGAAGCCACGTGAGGTCGAAAAGACCACCTGCTACATCGCCATCTCCGCGGACCGCGGATTGTGCGGTGGATACAACGCGGGCGTGCTTCGCGCCACTGAAGGTGAAGTGAAAGCCGACGTCGTGGCTGGCAAGCAGTACGCCATCGTGCCAGTTGGTCGCAAGGCGGAGAGCTACTTCAAGTTCCGCGGCTACTCGTTGCGCAAGGGTTTCGCCGGGTTCTCCGACGCGCCGAAGTATGAGAACGCCAAAGCCATCGGCCAATACGTGACCGACTTGTTTGTGAAAGGGGAGGTCGACCGCGTCGAGCTCGTCTATACGCGATTCATCTCCGCTGGCTCGCAAGAAGTCGTGCGACGTCCGCTGATTCCGCTGGAGCGAGCAGTCGTTGAGGGCGGCGACGCCAAGCCCGAAGGCGGCGGCAGCGCTTACGAATTCGAGCCGAGCGCCGAGGACATCCTCGGTTCGCTGTTGCCGCGCTACGTGGAAGCACGTGTCTACGCCGCACTCTTGAACGCGGCGGCGAGCGAGCACGCATTCCGCCAGCGCGCGATGAAGTCGGCCACCGACAACGCAGAAGAACTCATCAAGA
>JBMTYA010000131.1:0-4110 GCA_049454015.1 Ilumatobacteraceae bacterium
GACCTGCGCGGTACGCAACTTCGCGGTCGACGATGGAGTTGTCGTCGGCGAACACCGTCGCTCGGTGTCCGTCGCGCTTCAGCCGTTGCGCTGCGACTCGAAGTGCTGCGCGAAGTGGCTCGTAGTGATTCCGCCATGCATACCGCGCGACACGCGCCGGCACTGCGATGTCACCCGTGTCGCCCGCGAGTGCGCCACCGGCCCCCGCTTTGCTTGCACCTGCGCCGCCCGCTCCCGCGCCGTCTGTTCGCGCCGCGTAGTACGACCGCGCCGCCACGATGACGCTTCGTGCTCCTTCCACCGACGAGGCCGGCGTCGTCGAGCGCTCGGGGTTGCGAAATGTGAACTGCATCGTGTCGGTGTGGCCACTTGCAATCCGCGACTGAATGGCTTCTGTTGCGCGCGTGAGGGGCTCGGCAGTGGTCACCCCGACACGATCAGCCCCGGCTTCTCTCACCATTCGCAGAAGTTCGGCGGTGTAGGTCTCGCCCGACATCCTGCTCAACGCTACGCAACGCCTCCCCGTGCTCTGCTTCGATACCTGGCGTGACTTGACAAATCACCCCGGACACCTACGATGCCGCTCATGGCCCGTGCTAAAGCCCCATCCGTCACTGAACGGCACTTCCTACTCGCCTCACTGAAGCACACACCTAAGCATGAACAACAACGGCAATGAACCAGAAGGCATCTTCATCCCCCATCAACCCGGCTTCGACAACCAGCGACTGGCGATGTATCAAACGCTGCAACGAGTGCTCGGCGTTCCGGCCGCAGACACGCTCATGAGTCATCTCCCGCCGAACGGCTGGAACGACGTCGCCCGACGCTCGGAGACGAATCAGAAGTTTGCCGACATTGAGCGCCGCTTCGGCGACGTCGATCGGCGCTTTGATCGCATTGAGGCCAAGCTCGAGGGGCTGGCGTCAATGAAGCGCTACGTGATCGGCACCGGCATCTCGCTCGCCGGGCTCATCTGCGCATTCGGCATCCCGCTCACGTTGGCAACACTCGGTTGACCTGAGATTCCACGCGCCGGTGCCGAGCATGCGGCAACGCTCGCGGAGCTAGGCGCTCTTTTGGTGCCGCAGCCTCGGCACCAAACCGGCTTTGGCGAGCACGGCGAGGGTGCGCAGTTCTTCGTAGTCGAAGATCACGGCCTCAGGCTCAGGCTCACCGCACAGTGCAGTGACCAGACAATCACTGCAAGCATCGCTGTCGCGCATCACACAGGTGTCGCAGGTGATGAGCATTGAGTTGCTGGGCACTTCAGGGTGGATGTGCATGCATTCACCGTGACCAGAGGGTGTAACGGAGAATCAACCCCAGCACACCCCTCTGCGACACTGGTGACGTGAGCATCGACATCATTGAAGACGGCATGCCGTGCGATTACTGCGGCACGCTGATTCAGTTTTTTGATGATGACTTCGTCATCTGCCCGGAGTGTGGCGCTGAGTTCTGGAACATGGACTACTCCGGCGAGATTTTCGGCGATAGGCCAGACAACCTCATCTGACGATCGACCGACAGACTTCGACAAGAGACCGCGATCAAAGTCTCAGGCCACAATCGCCCTGTCTGCGTGCGTAATCAGAGCACCATGACAACACTTACACCACAGAAATCAATCAGTTCCAATCTCCTCCCCACCATCGTCAACCTCGAAGAAGCGCGCGAACGGTGTCATGAATTCGGCAGCGTCATCACTGCGGGTCCGTCACTCCAAGAAGTGCACGGTTTCATGCACCCAAACCACAAAGTCGTCGAGTTCGACGACGTCACCTCCCACCATTTCGGGTACATCCCACCCACCTACGACCAGGTCGAAGAGATGGTCCGATGGGGTGAGGGTCGCACCGATCTTCTCGTGCACTGTCATGCAGGCATGTCGCGTTCGACCGCAACTGCATGGGGCATCGCAATCGCAAACGGGTTTGATCCGCAGGAGGCGTTTCATCTTCTGAAAAACAACCATCCGGTCGAGACGCACTACGTGCAGCGCGGAGGCAAACAACTGCTCGAGTTGTGCGACCCGCGACCGTTCATTCCTAATCGGTTGATCGTGAAGCACCTCGAGACGTTGTTCAACATGAAACCCGGCACGTTGCGGCGCATTCTCGACAACGCAAACTGAGCACTAAAAACTCAACGCGCGACGCTTGCCCGACCCTCTAGGTTGCTAGGCGTGACTCCCACTCACGGTACGAATCCGCAGCCGCGCATTCGCAAGGCGTTGGTCGTCGGCGCAATTCTCGCAGTAGCCGCGGTAGTCGCGCTCTCATGGCAGACACCTTCGGCAATTTTGCTTGCGCTGGTTCCCCTCACCTACACAGTTCCGCTCTTCGTGTGGCTCGACCGCCTCGAGCCAGAGCCACGTGCCATGCGATGGAACGCATTTCTTTGGGGTGCCGGCATCTCGGTGCTTGTTGCGAGTTTCTTCAACGACCTCACCTCGGCAGCTGCTGGCATGGCTGTCGCCGCGGTGGTGAGCGCACCAGTCAGTGAAGAGATCATGAAGGTGCTCGGCATCTCATCGGCCGCCAAGCGTCACCACATCGACAGCCCACTCGATGGTGCCGTCTACGCGGGTTATGTGGGTCTTGGTTTTGCGGCCGTGGAGAACGTCATCTATTTCAGCGACGCCATCAACGAAGATGCACTCGGGTCGACATTCGTCTTACGCGGATTGTTTTCGCCGCTCGCCCACCCTTACTTCTGCATGTGGGCCGGGATGGCCGTCGGGCGTGCGGTGCAACGCGGCAGATCACGACGATTTGCCGCACTTCGTGGATTGATGATCGCCATTCCCCTCCACGCCAGCTGGAATCTCGGCGCTGTAGCGCCAATCTTTTCCATACTGCTGCTTGGCCACATCGTGCTCTTCGCAGTATTGATAAGACGGATTCGTCGCATGCGTCGGGCGGAAATTGCGATGGTGCGCGAGCGGCTGCCTCGGCTCGCCTTTGCCTACAACCTTTCACCGGTCGAACTTGAGGTGTACGGCGACTTGCGCGCCACCGCCAAATTGCGCCGTCAGATGTCGCCGTCTCAGCGTCGAGCATTCGACGAGCGAAGAGTTGCGGTCACAAAAGCCGCGCTACGCAGCTGAGCGGCTAGCTGACGCTCGGCCCGCTTGAGTCAATCTGTAGTCGCTGTACTTGACCGTTGCGCGGGAGCGCTGAGACCACTTGGTCGACACGCAGAGGGTCAACCATGCACGCCATCGTGGGGCCGGAGCCCGACAGCCATGCCGCCCAGGCACCAGAATCCATCGCTGCACGCATCGCTCGCTTGGTGTCGGGCACCATCGCGAGGCGTACGTCCTGGTGGAGTCGATCTTGCGTCGCGTCATGCAAAGCAGCCACATCACCAGTCGCCAGTGCCGCTACAAGCAACGATGAACGGGAGATGTTCCACACGGCATCGTTGAGCGACAGCGTCGGCGAGAGTTTCGTACGAGACTCTTTCGTGCTCGTCGTGTTTTCCGGCACCCACACGACGATTGTTCCGTGCACTGCCACCGGAACGCGGATAGCTCGTCCAGCGGCTGCGACAGTGAATCCACCGAGTGCCGACGCTGCGGCGTTGTCGGGGTGTCCCTCGAGCTCTGCCGCAGCGCGAAATGCGGCGAGTCGTGCCTCGTGCGAGTTTGCCGCTACGACGCCTTCGCGTTGCGCAATCGCCAGCAGTGCTCCCGCGACGCGGGCAGCTCCACTGAAGCCGAGCCCTCGACCCATCGGGATACGGTCGTGCGACCAAATGTTGCCTGTTCCGCCCGATTGACGAAATGCGACACTCGCCGGATGATTCGTGTCGCAGGCACGTGCGTTTGACGGCTGCTGTGCATCGATCGTGCCCGCCTCGAATCGAAGCGAGAGCGCAATACCGAGCGTGTCGAAACCGGCGCCGAGGTTGGCAGTGCTCACCGGCACGGAGACGCGAATCACGGGTTCAGCGTAGTTTCGGCAATCACCATGACCGCCAACTGCTGCCCACGCAGCATCACCACGACCGCCAGCTACGACCCCAGCGCGGCGACGTGCGACGCAGGTACGCCGCGAATCGCGGGTGACGGTCTTCGATCAGCTCTGGTAGCACGATGTGCAC
>JBMTYA010000132.1:0-4070 GCA_049454015.1 Ilumatobacteraceae bacterium
GCCAAGTACGGCTTGCGCAAAGAAGACATGGTGAAGATGAACATCAAAGGCGTCTTCCAGATCTGGATGCGCGATGGTTCGTACCACGAGATCGACCTGAAGGAGTGCCACCAGTGGACTCGCGAGGGTTGCAAGATGTGCCCCGACTTCGCGGCCGAGCACGCCGACATCTCGACCGGCGGCATCGGCGAAGACAACGACTGGACACTCTGCGTCGTGCGCACCGAACTGGGCGAAGAGGTGATGAACCGCATGATCAAGGACGGCTCCGTCATCGCGCGCCCTGCGGAAACCGACGAGAAGGCGATGAAGTTGCTGCGACTACTCAGCGTCGTGAGCCGCCGTCGCTGGCCTGACTTCGCTGAAACGTCGGTCAAGATTGGCGTGCCACCGCCCAAGAAGAAGGCCGACGGCTCAGCACCGGCCGCGCACTAGCGGATCAACCTCGGCTACGCACTCACTAATCAGCCCGCTTAGCGCGCCAGTTTGAGCGCCGTGGCGAATACGTGGTCGAGCATCGGCTCGGTGAGTCGACCCGTGAACGTGTTCTGCTGGCTCGGGTGATACGAACACACCAGGTGCACGTGGCGCGCCGACGCATCGCCCGCTGGCACCACCAACCCGTGCGCAAACTTCGGGCGAGGCGATACTCCAAAGTGGTCACAGGCTGCTACGTAGGCGAAGTTTCCGAGGCACACCACCACACGAACTTGACGAAGCAGCGCCAGTTCGCGTGTCAAATACGGTTCGCATCGCCTGCGCTCAAGTGGCAGCGGAGAATTATCGGGCGGCGCGCAACGAACCGCCACCGTCACCCATGCATTGCGCAGCTCAAGGCCGTCGCTACGGCGTTGCGAGGTCGGTTGATTTGCCAGACCCGCTCGGTGCATGGCGCGATACAGCCAGTCGCCGCTCCTATCACCCGTAAACACCCGCCCCGTGCGATTGGCACCGTGCGCACCCGGTGCGAGTCCGAGTACGACAATCCTCGCGTCAGGGTCTCCAAAGCCCGCAATTGGTTTCCCCCAATACGTCTCGTCACGGTACGCGGCGCGCTTGTCTCGCGCGACCGATTCGCGCCAGCGCACGAGCCGCGGGCAAGCTCGGCACTGTTCGATTTCTCTGCGAAGTTTCACCAGCGTGTCGGTTGTCGCACGACGTCGCGAGTTCACGGTGGCAGACGCTACGAGACTCGCGGATAGGTTGAGCAAGCATGCCTCGCCCCCCGACGCTGGTTCTGCTGGTTCGCCACGGCACGACTCCAACCACGGGCAAGGTGTTGCCTGGTCGAGCGCACGGCCTGCATCTCTCTGATAAGGGCCGCGAGCAGGCACAGCGGGCGGCTGATCGCATCGCAGAAATGGGAAGCGTGCACACCGTGTACGCGTCCCCACTCGAACGAGCACGCGAGACCGCTGCCCCGATTGCGCGGGCACTGCGCAAGTCGGTGCGCATCGAGCGCGGACTTCTCGAGTGCGACTTTGGACAGTGGACCGGTGCGTCGTTGAAGCGCCTCTACAAAAAACCCGAGTGGACGACCGTGCAGCGAACCCCGAGCGCCTTCAGGTTTCCAGACGGTGAGAGCTTTCTCGAAATGCAGAACCGTATTGTCAGCGCCGTTGACACCATCCGCCGTCGACACACTGGCAAGACCGTCGTCTGCGTGTCCCACGCCGACCCGATCAAGGCGTACGTCGCCCACGCCATGGGCACGCCGCTCGATCTCTTCCAGCGCATTGTGATTTCGACATGCTCCGTTACTGCAGTGTTGGTCGGCGACGGGGCGCCAATCGTGCTCACCGTCAACTCGACCGGCGGCTCGCTGAAAGAGCTGAAACCGTCGTGAGCATCTTTCGCGAATTCGACCAGGCAGATTTTTTCGCCACCGGAGCCGTCGGCACACCGGGTGCACGGACGTTTTTCTTGCAAGTCGGTGCGGACGACGAGGCTCTCTCCATCAAGTGTGAGAAGGAGCAGGTGATTGCGCTCGCCGCGTACTTGCGCAAGTTGTTGGAAGATGCACCGGCAGTTCGAGAATCGGACAAGCAGATTCCCTCGCTACGAGAGCCGATCGATGCGGCCTTTGCTCTCGGCAGCATCGGCCTCGCGTACGACCGACAAGAAGACCGGGTGGTGCTGCAGTTCGAAGAAGTTGCACCCGATGACGAACCAGAATTCGACACCAGTCGTGTGCGGGCACGAATCACGCGCGCCCAAGCGATCTCGTTCTGCGAGAACGCCGACCGACTGGCCAAGGCCGGGCGTCCGCCGTGCGTGTTCTGCGGTCTTCCTGTGAACCGCGACGGTCATGCATGTCCGCGAATGAACTGAACGAATCCGACGTACTCGCCGACGGCGAGGTCGAAATCGAGATGCGGATGCCCTACAGCAGCAACGCAACGTTCTTGGTACGAGTCACCAAGGGCGACCAGTCGGTTCGTGCGATTTACAAACCGCTGCGCGGCGAACGACCATTGTGGGACTTCGAGCCTGGCCTGCACCGCCGCGAAGTCGCTGCCTACAGGCTTGCGATGTCGATGGGGCTCGAGTTCGTGCCACTTACGTTGCTGCGTGATGGGCCGCTTGGTGAAGGCTCGGTGCAGCGACTCGTCGACGCAGACTTCGAACAGCACTACTTCACGCTGCATGAGCAGCGCCCCGACCTGCACGACCGGCTGCGCGAGATTGCCGTCTTTGACATCATCGCAAACAACACCGACCGAAAATCAGGTCACGTCTTGATCGATAGCGACGATCATGTCTGGGGCATCGACCACGGTCTGTGTTTCGCCGCCGACTTCAAGCTGCGCACGGTGATCTGGGAATTCGGCGGCGAAGCGATTCCCGAGTCGCTCATGCAGTCCGTTCAGCGCGTCGCTGACTCGCTACCGCTCGACGTTGCGTCGCTACTCGCCGATGACGAAGTCGAGGCCTTCAGCGAACGAGCTGCTTGGTTGGTAGAACACCGCGAGTTTCCGGTCGACCCGAGCGGTCGCCGGTATCCCTGGCCGCTCGTCTAATGCGAGACGAGCCGAACGTGGCTCAGCCGCGCGACTTGAGTGCTTCGATGAGTTTTGGCAGCACCTTGTGCACGTCGCCGACAATGCCGAGGTCCGCCACAGCGAAGATCGGTGCTTCTTTGTCTTTGTTGATCGCGATGATGTTCTTTGAGCCCTTCATGCCCACCATGTGCTGCGTTGCACCGGAGATGCCCGCCGCGATGTACACGCTCGGCTTCACGACCTTGCCAGTCTGACCGACTTGGTAGGAGTACGGCACCCAGCCGGCGTCCACGATGGCGCGCGACGCACCCGGGGCCCCGTGCAGCAATTTCGCGAGTTCCTCGACGAGTTCGTAGTTCTTTGACTCTCCGAGACCGCGACCACCCGACACAACGATGTTTGCTTCGTCGAGTTTTGGCCCGCTCGTCTCCTCAACGTGCACGGCAGTGACCTTCGCGGCCATAGTGGCACCTGCGTCGGGCACCGATACCGAGACGACTTGCGCTGCTGCGCCTCCGCACTCTTCGGCAGCAAAGCTCTTCGGGCGGAACGATGCCAAGTGTGGACCCGCACCAGTGAACGCGGTGGCGAACAGCACGTTGCCACCGAAAATCGGCGTCGTCGCAACGACTTCGCTGCCGTTGACGGCGATGTCGATGTTGTTGGTGAGCACCGTCGTGCCGAGTTTGACCGAGAGGCGCGCGATGGTGTCGCGACCGTCGTAGTTCTGGGGGAAAAGAATGAGGTCAGGCTTGTCACCGCCGTCGATGAGTGCCTTCATCGCGCTGGCAGCCGCGACGCCGACGAGTCGTGAACCGAGATCACCGGTCGAGTACACCTTCTTTGCGCCGAACTTGCCGAGTGACTCGGCGAGAGCCGCACCGTCGCCCGCGACGAAAGCCGACACGTTGTCGCTCAAGCTGCGCGCCTTGGTGAGCAGCTCGGCGGTGAAACTCGTCGGAGTGCCGTTGTTGCCTTGGGCGAAAACCCACACGTTGTTGAGTGCCATGTCGATCCTCCTCAGATGACCTTCAGCGTCTCGAGGAACGCCACGATCTTGTTGAATGC
>JBMTYA010000133.1:0-4065 GCA_049454015.1 Ilumatobacteraceae bacterium
CGGTTGGGGTCGTACTCGATTGCCGCAACCTTGGCACGCACTTCGTCTTTGCCGCGCTTCCAGTCGATGATGCGGTACTGCTGCTTGTGACCGCCGCCCTTGTGGCGCGACGTGATGCGGCCACCGGCGTTGCGACCACCGCGCTCGGGCTTTGACGTGATGAGCGAACGCTCGGGGCGGTGCTTGGTGATCTCGGAGAAGTCAGACGACGTCTGGAATCGACGACCGCTGCTTGTTGGGCGACGCTTGCGAATGGCCATGGTGTTCCGATCAGTTCTCGAACAGCGGGATCTGTTGACCTGGGGCGAGCGTGACGATGGCCCGCTTCGAACCATCACGCACACCGACTCTGTTGGTGCCGCGAGTGATGCGGCGCTTGCCAGGGCGGTTCAAGGTGTTGACCTTGACGACCTGCACGTTGAAAATGCGCTGTACTGCGTCACGAATCTCCGGCTTGCTTGCCGAGGGGTGCACTTCGAAGGTGTAGACACCAGCGCTCGAGCCGGCGTAGCTCTTCTCCGACACCACGGGGCGGATGATCACGTCGCGCGGGTCTTTCACTTTGCACCTCCGTTGGCCTTGGGCAGGCTGTCCTGCGAGAAGACGACCCAGTCGTTGACGAGCACGTCGTAGGCATTGAGTTCACTCGTCAGAACGACCTGCACGTTGTCGATGTTGCGCAGGCTCTTTGCCTCGTTACTGTCGGCAGCTTTCACCACGACGAGTACGTCGCCGCTCGTGCCAAGGGCAGCAAGGGCTGCTGCCCCGGCCTTGGCGCTCGGCTTGTCGAACGACCAGGAGTCAACGACGATCAACTTGCCGTCCTTGGCGCGATCAGACAGCGCAGAGCGAAGTGCCAGTTGCACCATCTTTTTCGGAGTGCGCTGACCGTACTTGCGCGGCGTCGGGCCGAGCGTGACGGCACCACCCACGAACTGCGGCGCGCGAATTGAACCTTGACGGGCGTTACCAGTGCCCTTCTGGCTAAACGGCTTCTTACCGCCACCGCGCACTTCGGCACGACCCTTGGTCTTTTGCGTTCCTGCGCGGCGATGCGCCAACTGTGCGACCACAACTTGGTGCATCACAGCCTTGTTCGGCGTCATGCCGAAGTAGTCATCCGGCAGCTCGATGCTTGCAGCACTCTTGCCGGCTTGGTTCTTCATCGTGAGCTTGGCCATGATTACTTGCCGCCCTTCACTGCGTTGCGAACAATCACGACGCCACCGTTCGGGCCGGGCACTGCGCCCTTCACGAGCAGCAGGTTGCGCTCGGCGTCTGACTGGACGATCTCAAGATTGAGGATGGTGACTTGTTGGTGGCCGAGGTGACCGGCCATGCGCATACCGCGGAACACACGACCCGGGAACGAACGTTGACCGATTGATCCTGGTGCGCGGTGGTGCTTGTGGTTACCGTGCGCGGCACCTTGACCCTTGAAGTTGTGGCGCTTCATACCGCCAGCGAAACCCTTGCCGCGGCTGACTGCGGTGACATCGACGATCTCACCTGCGGCGAGCTTGTCGACGCCAATTTCTTGACCGACTTCGAAACCGTCGACGGAGTCGAGTCGCAACTCGACGAGACGGCGGCCTGGTGCCACACCGTGCTTGGCGAAGTGACCCGCAGCGGCCTTGGTGAGTTTCTTTTCGTCGCGCTGGCCGTAGGTGACTTGCAGCGCGTTGTATCCATCGGACTCGTTGGTCTTCACCTGCACGATGCGCGCTGGTTCAACGCGCAGGACGGTGACGGGGACGACGCGACGGTCTGCCGTCCACACCTGCGTCATGCCGACTTTTTCGCCGACGATCGCTTTCTGTGCCATGGTGAACCTTTTCTGTTTCGAACGTGATTTTCTGTCGAACTCATTTCGTTTTCACGAAAAAGCCCCGCGCGGCCAAGCCGGCGGAGCCTCGAGATCGTTTTCGCTGTGAGGTACCTGACGAATCAGGCGCACACAGACATCAATTGGGTGCTGGGCGAACCCTGCGTATTCAACTGACGGTCGCGACTAGGTCGGCGCGAGCCGCCCCAAACGCGAAGAGTCACGCTATCGGGGGTTTCTCCCACCCCAACCCGGGCCGAGAAGCGTTCAGGGCCGCTACTTTGCCGTGGTTTCAGGCGCTTTTGCACGTCTCGCCCCGCGGCGATTCGCCACGTGCACGGGTCCTCCTCTACGCCACTTGTGCAGCGAGCCAACTACTCCTTTTGTGCTGCGAGCCCACTATTCCTTGGGTCGAGCCACCAACGTGGCGGTGACACTCAGTCGTTCGCCGTCACGCACGAGGTCGATGGAAATGGTGTCTCCAGAGTTGCGGTCGCGAATCGCTGCGACCAGACCTGCCTGGCCATTCACCGGCTCGCCGTCGACGGCAAGCACGATGTCGCCGACCAGGATGCCTGCTTCGTCTGCAGGCGAGTCGGGCTGCACCGTTGCAATAATTGAGCCGACGCCGCCGTCACTACGGGCCTCGAGACTCACCCCCAGAAAGCCCTCGGCGCGAGTCGTGCCAGCGGCCTGCTCGCGCAACTGCTCGAGCACGGCGAGCACTTCGTCGACGGAGATCGCAAATCCGATGTTGTTGGCTGCCGAGTTCATATCGCCGCGCGCCACCGCAGTGTTGATGCCGATTACTTCACCACGCATGTTGGCGAGCGGTCCGCCCGAGTTGCCAGACGAAATTGCTGCGTCGGTCTGAATCAAACTGTTCAGCGCCCCTGACTCGGTAAAGATCGTGCGCTTCAGCGCAGACACGATTCCAGTCGTGACACTCGGTCCGCCGTCGAGTGCGAGGGCGTAACCGATGGCAACTGCTTGGTCGCCCACCCGCACGCTGCCGGGTTTGGCGAAGGTTGCTGCGACGAGATTCGTTGCGTTCACTTTCAGCAATGCGAGGTCGTTGCCTGCATCGGCTGCAAGCACTCGCGCGACTACAGGCTCGGTGTCGCCGGCGAAACGAACGCGCACTTCGGTCGCACCGTCTACTACGTGAGCATTCGTGATAATTTCCCCATTGCTTGTCACTACAACGCCAGTGCCGGTTGCCTCACCTTCGCTGAATCCGTCGGCAACATCGGAGGAAATCGTGACGACGCTGTTGGCCAGTCGTTGAGCAACTCGCGCCACGTCGGTTGCAGCTGCATCTTGCATGTCCGACACCACCGGAGCCGCCGTCACTTGCGTGTAGGTCTCCTCGTTCAAACCGTTCGACGATTGATCAAGCTGAGTCGCGATGACACCACCGGCGAGGCCCGAGATGACAGACAACAGCACTGCCAACAACGCGATACGGCCGAGACGTTGACGTTGGCTTGCCCGACGGGCGGGTGCGATTGGGTATTCAGATGGCGGCGGCGGAGGGAACGGGAAACTCATGATGCGTTTCTATCGCTCGTCATTGCACGCACGGGCACGAGCCCCAAATTTCTTGCGTGATTCTTGACGATTGTGACGGGCGCTACAGCCCTCGCGGCACGCCGCTTCAGTTCATCTTGATTTCGATGTCAACGCCCGCGGCGATTTCGAGACGCTGCAAGGTCTCGACCGTCTTGGCGTTGGCATCGACGATGTCGATGAGGCGCTTGTGGATGCGCATCTCGAAGTGTTCACGCGAGTCTTTGTCGACGTGCGGACCACGAATGACCGTGTAGCGGTGTTTGTCGGTCGGCAGTGGAATCGGACCGCGGACCGTCGCCGCAGTGCGGACGACGGTCTCGACGATCTTCCTCGATTCGGTGTCGAGCACCGAGTGATCAAACGCCTTCAAGCGGATGCGAATGCCCTGCTTTTGCGCCATGATCGTTCCTCGGTGCCCTGTCCGTTTGCCGTTACTTCAGGATCTTCGTGACGCGTCCGGCACCGACGGTGCGGCCACCCTCACGGATGGCAAAGCGCAGACCTTCGTCCATCGCGATCGGCTTGCCCAACTCCACCGTCATGACGACGTTGTCACCAGGCATCACCATCTCGGTGCCGGCCGGCAACTGGATGGTGCCAGTCACGTCGGTAGTGCGGAAGAAGAACTGCGGACGGTAGTTGTTGAAGAACGGCTTGTGACGGCCGCC
>JBMTYA010000134.1:0-4061 GCA_049454015.1 Ilumatobacteraceae bacterium
TGGGTGTGTGTGCATCGAGCGGCGGAATGTTCAACAACTACGCCATCGTGCAAGGTGTCGACCAGATCGTGCCCGTCGACGTATACGCACCAGGCTGCCCGCCTACACCTGAGACGCTCATCCATGCCATCGAAACGCTCCACCAACTCATCGAAGACGGCGAGATCATGCAGCGCCGAGCGGCAACGGGTGCGGGGGCGAACGTGCACATCCAAGAGATTCCTGCTGGCATCACCACGCCGGTCACCCTGGAGCGACGCTGAACCAATGAGCACTGCTGACGCTGGTCACACCATGTCTTCGGGGACGTTGACTCCCGGCTCATCGCCTTCGAGCTCGACCAGTTCGTTCGTTTCAGAAGGCGTCGTCGCTGGCGAGTCATGCGGGCAGAGAGTGCTCTTCGTCGAATCGTCGAGGTATCTCGCCACCATCGAGGCGCTCTACCGAGACGGGTTCACGATGTGTGTCGACCTCACTGCAGTCGACTACCTGACGCACCCCGGGCGTTCGTTACCCGCCGGTATCTCTGGTGAACGCTTTGAAGTCGTCGTCAACTTGTTGTCGGTGGCACGTCGCGAACGAGTGCGGGTTCGGGTGCAGGTGGCGGACAACTCGTCGTTGGCGTCAATCTTTGATATTCACCCAAGCAGCGAGGCGATGGAGCGCGAGGCGTACGACATGTTCGGTATTCGCTTCGACGGCCATCCCGACTTGACGCGAATCCTCATGCCCGAGGATTGGGACGGACACCCATTGCGCAAGGACTACGCCCAAGGTCGCATTCCGGTGCAGTTCAAGGGGGCCGCGTCATGACGACGCTCGACGATCGCGCGATCGAATCAGCCTCGACTGGATCAAGCTCGAGCGACCTCGGCTCGGCGAGCAAGATCGTCTCGGCAGGTGCAGTCACGGGTGAGGGTGGCCAAGAACTTCGGCCGCGCAACGAAATTTCGCAGAAGGCGTTGATGCGTGAAGCCGGGGCAGTGCTGCGATTGAGCGAGTCGGCTGCGGCCGCACTCTCCGACGTGAACACCGATGCCGGCGAAGACCAGTCGATGATCATCAACATGGGCCCACAACACCCGAGCACGCACGGCGTGTTGCGTCTCATGCTCGAGTTGCAAGGCGAGAAGGTGCTGCGCTGCAAGCCGATCATCGGTTACCTGCACACCGGCATGGAAAAGACCGGCGAATCGCTCACGTACCTGCAGGGCGGCACCAACGTGACGCGCATGGACTACCTCTCGCCGCTCAACAACGAACTGGTCTTTGCAATGGCTACCGAGAAGCTGCTCGGCATCGACGGAGACATCCCCGAGCGGGCGCAGTGGATGCGCATGCTGCTGTCGGAACTCAACCGAATGAGCAGCCACCTTCTGTTCATGGCCACCAACGGCATGGACCTCGGCGCCGTTTCGATGATGTTGTACGGATGGCGAGAGCGCGAAGAAGTGCTGCGCTTCTTCCAGAAGGTCACCGGCTTGCGTATGAACCACAACTTCATCCGCCCGGGCGGGCTCGCCGCCGACCTCCCTGCTGGTTGGCGCGACGACGTGCTGCACCTGCTCGACATGTTGCCGCCGCGCCTTGCGGAATACGAAGTGCTGATGACGGGCCAGCCCATCTGGCGCGAACGCCTGCAGGGAGTCGGCGTCATCACTCAAAGCGAAGCGCTGGCACTTGCCGCGACTGGACCCATTCTCCGTTCGACTGGTCTTGCGTGGGACCTTCGCCGCGACATGCCGTACCTCAAGTACCCGGAAGTCGACTTCGATGTCGTCGTCGGTGCGCACGGCGACGCCTACGACCGGTACGCAATCCGCCTCAATGAGATTCGTGAATCGATGAAGATCGTCCGCCAAATCCTGGAACGAATGCCCTCGGGTGACTTCCGCATTCAAAACAAGAAGGTGACGCCGCCGCCACGCGGTCGTATTGATGAGTCGATGGAAGCTCTCATCCACCACTTCAAGATCTTCACCGAGGGCTTCAAGGTGCCCGAGGGTGAGGTATACGTTGCCATCGAGTCTCCGCGCGGCGAGATTGGTTGCTACATCGCAAGCGACGGTTCGTCGGTGCCGTACCGCATGCACGTGCGAGCGCCGAGCTTTGTCAACGTGCAGTGCCTCCCGCACATGATGCGCGGCGGTCTCGTTGCCGATGCGGTCGCCGTCATCTCGTCGATTGACCCGGTGCTCGGTGAGGTCGACCGATGAGCCGACTCACGGACGACCGCGTCGAGACGGCGAAGGAGATCATCGGCCGCTTTCCGCGCAAGAAGTCGGCACTCATCCCACTGCTGCACCTCGCGCAGGAACAAGACGGATACGTCGCACAAGACGCGATGGTGCACATCGCCGAACTGCTCGACCTCGCTCCTGCAGAGGTGTACGGCACGGCGAGTTTCTACGAGATGTTCAAGTTCCACCCGGTCGGCAAATACTGCATCAACGTGTGCACGAACATCTCCTGCCAGCTGGTCGGAGCGTGGAACCTTTTGCACCACGCAGAAGAACGACTCGGCATCAAGGCGGGCAGCACCACCGACGACGGAATGTTCACAATCGAAGACGTCGAGTGCATTGCGGCGTGCACCGAGGCACCCGCCCTGCAAGTGAACTACCGCTACCGCTACAAGGTGACCCCGGAGTCGTTCGACCAGATGATCGCCGACCTCGAAGCCGGTCGACTCTCGTCCGAAGTGCCTCCGCACGGCACGCTCGCCACCGTCCGCCAAGAGACCACCGAAGCGTGGAGCAACCGCGGCGTCGAAGCACAAGCCAAGGTGGACGAGCGATGAGCGTGCCCAGCGGTCCGCGCATCATCACTTCGCGATTCGATGTCGCCGACGGTCACACGTACGCGGGTTACGTGCGCACGGGCGGCTATGTCGCGCTGCGCAAAGCGGTGACGACGATGACGCCACAACAGGTGCACGACGAAGTGAAGGCCGCAGAGATCCAAGGTCGCGGAGGCGCAGGATTCCCCGCCGGCACGAAGTGGGGCTTCCTGCCCGCCGACGTGCACCCGCGGTACCTCGTCATCAATGGCGACGAGAGCGAACCTGGAACTTACAAAGATCGTCTTCTCATGGAGCGTGACCCGCACCAGTTGATCGAAGGCATCGTCATCGCCTGCTTCGCCCTGAATGCAGCCCAAGCGTTCTTGTACGTGCGCGGCGAGATGGCACTTGCCCAGGAGCGCCTCGCCCAGGCCTTGAATGATGCATACGCCAACAAGATGGTCGGCAAGAACATCTGCGGCAGCAATTTCTCCGTCGACATCACTCTTACCTGGGGTGCCGGTGCATACATCGTCGGCGAAGAGACCGCACTCATCGAGAGCCTCGAAGGCGAGCGCGGAATGCCGCGACTGAAGCCGCCGTTCTTCCCCGCGGTCAAAGGCCTGTACATGCAGCCGACAATCGTGAACAATGTCGAGACGCTTGCCAACGTGCCGTACATCGTCGCGTCAGGCGGGGGACAATTTAAGGCGATCGGTGCTCCGACGTCGACGGGCATGCGTATGTTCGCCGTCAGTGGCCACGTGAAAAAGCCGGGTGTGTTCGAAGTACCAAACGGTGTGACCACCTTCCGAATGCTGTTCGAAGCCCCCGAGTACTGCGGTGGCATTCGGGACGGGCGTGGCGTGAAGGCGTTCATCCCGGGCGGTGCGTCGGCGATGTGGTTCTTTCCTGAACATCTCGACATGGCGCTCGATAAGCCCACGGTCGACAAAGCAGGGTCGATGTTGGGCTCGGGTGCCATCGTGGTGATGGACGACACGACCGACATGGTGGCGGCGTGCTGGCGCATCGTGCGGTTCTTTGCCCGCGAATCGTGCGGCAAGTGCACGCCGTGCCGCGAAGGTACGACCTGGCTCGAGCGCGTGTTGAAGCGCATCCTTGACGGCCACGGCAGACCAGAAGACATCGACCTGCTCATGGAAGTGAGCGAGAGCATCAGCCCAGGTATCGCCTGGCCACCGCGGCAGACGACGATCTGCCCGCTCGGCCCATCGGCAGTCTCGCCGCTCGCCTCGGCAGTGCGCCGGTTCCGCCC
>JBMTYA010000135.1:0-4060 GCA_049454015.1 Ilumatobacteraceae bacterium
TTCACCCCGCGCGGGCTGGCACGGCGCATCGCTGGCCTCGCCACGCGAATTCGCTGAACACGTCGACTAATCAGTCACTGTGATTTTTAGTGGTGTGGTCTTCGTGTACGGATTCATGTCGACTTGATCCAGTACCAATTCGTAGGTGCCTGTTGCGAGCGTTGCGGGCACAGAAAGTCGCAAAAGCACCTCTCGGTAGAACGTGACTCGCACCACGCTGATCGTCGGCGGGGCAGTGGTGGTGAGAGTGTTTCCGCATTCGCGAGCAAGATTTCCGACCACCACTAATTGAGTGAAACCGCCAGCAGCCACGCTGGTTCCGCGCAGAGAAACGGAGACGTTCGTTGACCAACCTGGTGTCGGTGGCACCAGAGTTGGCACCCCGAGGCGGGCGCGGCAGGCTGCAGAGAGCTCTTCTGCGGTGCTGGTTGCAGTTTGGGTGAACGGATTGATGAAGACGCCGGTAATCAACACCGAAACATCAATTGACTGACCGCGGCGGACACTCGTGGAGCTCACGTTGACGTCTGCACGCGTGTCGTTCGTGGTGATGTACTGGCTTGGAATCGTCAACGTCACGCCTCCTGGTGGCAGCAATGTGCTTGACGTTGTGGTCGTGCGCGGTGGCCTCGTCGTCGATGAGGCTGGCTGGGTGGTCTCCGTTGCGATGGCGATGGAGGCGACTGTTGTCTCTGTGGCAATTGATGTTGTGGTGGCAACGCTGGTTGTGGTCTCTGGCGCTTGTGCAGTCGTCGAGGTTGATGGTTGTGCAATCGATGTCGTTGGTGCCGCGGCACCGTCATCGCCTTGCTGGTCGCCTGATGTGAATGCCAACGCTGCGGCGAACAGCGCTGTTGTGATGATGGAAGAAGCAACGATGCCGAGCCATCTTCTGCGGACTCCCTTCACGACGTCGGCGACGAGAGTCGAAGTGCCGCCGGGCAGGCCGTAGTGCATTCGAGCAGAAGCTCGCTTGCCGCGGAACCTCAATGGTGCGAGTGCCAGCACTTCTGGTCGTCCGCGCCGGCGGATGGCAATCCATGGTCGCAAGAACCTTGCCCACCAGGGCAACGAGAGGCTTACGGTGATTACCTTGTTCGCCTCGTCATCCGTGATGCTGATGTCGCTCGCTCGGGAGTAGAGCAGCTCCGCTTTCGGCACGACTTCGGGAGGCGAATCCACTCGCGTGGTGAGGCTTTGTAGCGGATCACTGATTGAAAGCACTTCGTCAAAGTCTTTCGACGGGCGGCTGCTCGCGCGCATGCGCACGAGCGAGCCGAAGACCGACTCGATTTCGGCAAGTGCTTCCAGAAACTCGGTCGACTCATCGTCCTGGTTGAAAACGAACCCAACGTGGCGACCGTCAGCATCGCGGGCGATCGAAAGCAGCTCGTTCACTTCGGTGAGAGTTGCCCAGTCGCTGAGAGCGCCAATGACGCCTTCCCAACGACGACCCTCGGCATCAAAGTGCAGACGAAGGTCAGCCACGGCGATATCCCAACTCAGAAAGCCCGAGGGCGATCAGGTCCATCACGCAGCGCTTGCATCGCGACTTGCGCTGACGGCGGGCCGCAGGAAGGATGCCCATGCCCTGTGTGAAACGATCGACCGTCTCATAGATGACATCGTCAAACCAGGTCTGGCCGCGGGTGCCGTCAGACTCGCCTTCGATAAGCACAAGGTGGAGGATTTCGGTTGTTGCCGCGAGCACAATCTGTTGCTGGCAGCCCGGGCACGTGACGTCGCGGGCCACGATCTCGCTGACCTTGGTGAACATCGTCTCGACGAAGACCTTTGCAGTGGCCTCAGATTCAACTGAGGGTGTTGCTGGTGAGAGCAACGAAACGTTCATCAACATGGCTTTCTCGCGAGTTGATCGCCGCGCGATGTCGATTGCGACATTTGAGACTGTCCGGTATGCATATCGTGCCGCATCGTCAATGGAGTTGATCGACGGCAACGGAGTGTTGCGGCGGTTTGTCAGGCCACGAATTCGCAGGAGGGCTGCAGCGGCGATATCGCGGGGGTCGTCAGGGATGCCGTACTTGCGTACGAGCCGCGAAGCCGCCCGTTGTCCGTCGGAGCCGACCAACCATGTCTCCATGGCCTCCACTTGGGCGGCGAGGCCCCACTTGGGCCCAGCTGTGTCACTCACGTAAGCTCGATGGCCGGGCGTTGGGCATCAACGCCCCGAGAGTAGTGGGCGTCTGGAAAGTGTCACAATCTGCGTATTTAGGCGTTACTACACGCGTGATAAGGCGATGCTTTGTCGGGGCCGCCGCGCTTGTTGGGTCACTAGTCCCTCTCGAACCGCTGAGTGCGGCGAACCCCGACATCGTCGGCACCCGCTGCACGAACGTCGGTGTGTTGCGGGTATTGAAGAAGACCACCTATATCTGCGTTGCGTCAGGGAAGAAACGCAGTTGGCGTCGTGCAGCTGATGTTGTGGTCACGACGACTACGACTTCGACGTCAACGACAGTGCCACGCACCATAACAACCGTTCCACCGCGAGAAGACAGCATTTCGACGATTCAGGTCAAAGGCAATAAGCGGTGTGTTCGAAGTGGGGATGACCTCGAACTCACCGGCTACTTTGCGAACGGTAACAGAGGTGAACCAGCGGTCTCGTTAGCACGAATCTCGGGCTCTGCTGATCCAAGAACCGGACGGGTGCTCACCATCGCACCACACTCCGTAAGTGATCGACTTCGAACTTACAAGATGCCGGACGCGTCTACTTTGCCGTATGGCGAGAGCACCATAAATCTTGTTGCAGTCATGGTTACGTGGGGGAGCTTTGCCTCAAACAAGGTTGAGGTGTATCGAAACCTGAGCCTGTGTACTGAGTTCTCGACAACTGGGACTACCATTCCGCTCTCAAATCGCAGCAGCTTGGTCAAGACTTTATCGAATTACAGTTTCCAACCTGGTTGGCTGCCAGATACGAATACCCCGGGTTTCCAATACGGCCACTTCTCACGAGCGCAGATCGGACAGTCGTTCGCAATCGACAAAGCGATGAATATCGAGTCGGTGGTTTTCACTGTTGCCGCTTTCACCACTGTTTCTGATATCGATACCTATCGCGCGACGCCAGAACCTGGCAACCATTTGATGGAAACGTATGACTATGTGGCCGAAGTCGAACTCGAATTGCAAGTGTCAGTATGGCGCGGTAAGTCGAGTGCGCCTTTGCTCAGTGACATCGACCTCAATAGCGACGTCGATCTTTTGTATCGTCAATCATCCATTAAGACCATCGTTGCGCAGGCGCCCTTTGAGTTCACCTTTGACTCACCGGTTGCCGTCAGCCCAGGTAGCCACCTGGTGCTGATTCGTCTGGTGCCCAAGTCGGAGCTCGTTAAGCGGCGAATTCTTACGTTCTGGGTGGCCGCGCACCACTCTGGCAACGCCACGCGTGGCGGCTTTGATCGCAACATGGACGCCAGTTGCAACTATCAGCGCGGGACCGACATTTACCCGAACGGTAAGGCATACTTCGGAAATTTCGTCGAGAATTATGCCAATTGGCGCGACTCGCACAACCGAACGTTTGAGACAACGCTTCGCGAGATGCGTGGCAAGGTAGGTGCGTGTATCACCACGGGGGCTTACAACGACATTTTCAATGAGGGCGACCTCATTATGGAACTGCGGGGATCTCTCCGTTAAGTCGAGAGATTGGTCTACGAAAGCCCGCTTCGCTGAATCGCCGGCCTCGCCACGCGAATTCGCTAGATCGTGATGTAGATCGAGCCGCTTCGTTCGGTGGCTTTGTACTGCGTGAGTGCGCGGCTGGCGGGGCCTTCAATGACTGCACCCGTCGTGAGATTGAAGAGCGATCCGTGGGAGATGCAATACAGCTGGTTCGCTGAGTTGACGGTGACGAACGTGCCTTGGTGGGTGCACGCACGGTTAAAGGCAACCACGCCGGTCGCGGTGCGCGTGACAACAACCGCATAGTTCTTGCCGCCCGACGTGACGACGACGTTCTGGCTCTTTCCGACCGCAAGTGCCGAAGAATCGAGCACCTTCACGTCGCTCGTGGTCGGCTCAG
>JBMTYA010000136.1:0-4004 GCA_049454015.1 Ilumatobacteraceae bacterium
TCACCGTCGACCACATGGCGAAGATGAAGCACAACGCCATCGTGTGCAACATCGGCCACTTCGACAACGAGATTGACATGGCGGGTCTTGCCCGCAGCGGCGCCAAGCGCGACGAATTGAAGCCCGGCACCGACTTGTGGAAGTTCCCCGACGGCCATGCCGTCATCGTGCTCGCTGAAGGCCGCCTCGTGAACCTCGGTTGCGCCACCGGCCACCCGAGCTTCGTGATGAGTTGCTCGTTCTCCAACCAGGTGATCGCGCAGATTGAGTTGTTCAACAACGTGGCGAAGTATCCGGTCGGCGTGTACGTGTTGCCCAAGCACCTTGACGAAAAGGTCGCGTCACTGCACCTGGGTGCACTCGGCGCAAAGTTGACCAAACTCACCGACGGTCAGGCCGAGTATCTCGACCTCGACCCGAAGGGCCCGTTCAAGCCGGAGCACTACCGCTACTAGAGCGCGAGCGCTCCCAGAGCGCCTGCGATCGAAAACCAGATCTCGGCGAGATCAGGCGCCGGTGCGGCTACGCATCGCAAGATGCGGCATCAGCCACTGCACGAGCGGCCCAATCAAGACGGCGAAGGTGATGGTGCCTGCGCCGACTTGTCCGCCAAGCAGCCATCCGACGATGAGCACGGTGAATTCGATGCCCATGCGTGCGTTGCGCAGCGGTATGCCACGTGACGCAAGCCCAGTCATGAGTCCGTCGCGCGGCCCCGGCCCAAGCCCGCTGCCGATGTAGAGCGCCGAGCCGAGCCCGGTGATGAACACTCCTGCGAGCATCATCGGCACACGTGCTGCGAGCGCCTCGGGTTGAGGTAGTGCGTCGAGTGCGACGTTGGCGACGAGGCCAATCTCAATTGCGTTCAATACGGTGCCGATACCAGGCTTCTGGCGCAGCGGAATCCACAACAACATCAGTGCGGCACCGGTCGCGATGATGATCGTGCCGATGCTCCGGTCGAGTCGATTGGCGACGCCTTGGTGAAACACATCCCACGGGGGCACACCGATGCGAGCGTCGATGATGAGCGAGATGCCGATGCCAAAGAGGGCAAGGCCGGTCACACATCGAGTGATGCGTTCTGCAAAACGATCGAGCGCCATCGGCGGAACCGCCCCCGCACCGCTCACAGCCACCGAGCCACCGTACTTCACTCGTGCGGAATCTCGGCAGCATCACGCGCCGTCACGCGATGGTTTCGACCCGCGCCCCAACTTCACGCGTGCGACACTCGACGAACTCGTCGACGAGTTGCGTTCAGACCACAGCATCACGCACGATGTGCTGTCACTCGGTGCGTATCGCGGCGAACTTCGCCGCGCGATCCACCACATGAAGTACCGCAACGCTCGGTGGATCGCGGCGTATTTCGGTCGCGCTCTCGCCGCCGCATCACGCGAGGCTGACGCAGCAGCAGCCGATCCAGCCGCGCAGCGGCAAACACACATCGTGACGTGGGCTCCGACGACCAGACGGCGCATCAGTATGCGCGGTCACGACCAGTCCGCAATCATTGCCTCTGCGTTCGCCCGCAAGATGCGTTTTCGTTGCGTGCGCACGTTGCGCCGTGTCGACGACAACACGCAAACCGGGTCAACTCGCGAGTCGCGCAAGCGTGGCCCGCAGTTCGTTGCGCGTTCACGTGCAGTGCGAGGCAGGCGAGTGATGCTCATCGACGACGTCATGACGACCGGAAGCACGCTTGCTCGCGCACGTGACGCATTGCTCGCCGCCGGCGCACTCGAAGTGCGCTGCGCAGTCATCGCACACGTGAGAGCGAGGCACCCCTCACGGATAGGCTGTTTTCCTCATGGCCGTGCTCGACCGCATTCTGCGCGCCGGCGAGGGCAAGAAAGTCAAGGCACTTTCAGCAGTCGTGCCCGAAATCAATGCCTTAGAACCGACGATTTCGGCCCTCAGCGACGACGCCCTGCGTGGCAAGACTGCCGAGTTCCGCTCGCGCATCGAGCGCGGCGAAGACCTCGATGACCTGCTGGTGGAGGCCTTTGCGGTCGTCCGCGAGGCCGCCAAACGAGTCATTGGTCAGCGTCACTACGACGTGCAGTTGATGGGCGGTGCGGCTCTGCACGCCGGCTGGGTAGCCGAAATGCGCACCGGCGAAGGCAAGACACTGGTCTCGACGCTGCCCGTCTATCTCAATGCGCTGTCAGGCAAGGGCGTGCACCTCGTGACAGTGAACGACTATTTGGCGCGCCGCGACGCGGTGTGGATGGGCCAGGTGCACCGCTGGCTCGGCTTGAGTGTCGGTCTCGTGGTGCCAGGGTCGCGCGGATCCTCGGCCGAAAAACGCGCCGACTACGCCTGCGACATCACCTACGGCACGAACAACGAGTTCGGCTTCGACTACTTGCGCGACAACATGGCGGGCACGCTCGCCGACAAAGTGCAGCGCGGCCACAACTTTGCCATCGTCGATGAGGTCGACTCAATCCTCATCGATGAAGCGCGAACGCCGCTCATCATCTCTGGTCGCATCGCCGACGCGGCATCGCTCTACTACAAGTTCGCTTCCATCGTGCGCACGATGGTGCGCGGCGTCGACTACGACGTCGAAGAAGACAAGCGCATCGTCGTGCCGACGGAGTCGGGCATCAACAAAGTGGAGAAGCAGCTCGGCATCGAGAATCTCTACGACGAAGTGCAGCGCAACCTCGTTCACCAGTTGCAGGTGGCGCTGAAAGCCTCGGTGCTTTACCACCGCGACAAGGACTACATCGTTCAAGACGGCGAGGTGAAGATCGTCGACGAGTTCACCGGTCGCATCCTCGAAGGTCGCCGCTGGAGCGAAGGCATCCACCAGGCGGTCGAAGCCAAAGAGGGCGTGAAGATCAAAGAAGAAAACCAGACGCTCGCCACCATCACCCTGCAGAACTACTTCCGCATGTATGGAAAATTGGCTGGCATGACGGGCACGGCGCAGACCGAGGCAGCGGAATTGATGAACACCTACGGGCTCAACGTGGTGCCGATTCCGACCAATCGTCCGATGGTTCGCGAAGACGAGGCAGACCTCATTTACAAGACCGAAGAGGCGAAGTTCAAGGCCGTGGTTGACGACATCGTTGAACGTCACGAAAAGGGTCAGCCCGTTCTCGTCGGCACGGTGAGCGTGGAGAAGAGTGAGGTGCTTTCTCGCAAGCTGCAGCAGCGTGGCGTGAAGCACGAAGTGTTGAATGCCAAGCAGCACACCAAAGAAGCCGGCATCGTCGCGCAGGCCGGCCGAATCGGTGCAGTCACCGTCGCCACCAACATGGCCGGCCGCGGCGTCGACATCCTCCTTGGCGGCAACCCCGAAGGCATGGCCCGCACGCAGGTGCTGAAAGAAGGTCATCATCCCGACACGCTCGTCGACGAGTTCGCGCTGCCCGTGCCACTTGAGCAGATGCCGCTCGACTACATCAACGCGCGCCGCGAAGCACACGAGCGCCTCGGTGTGTTGGTGCGCGAGTTCACCCAGGTGTGCGAGGCAGAGGGCGCGAAAGTGCGCGAACTCGGCGGTCTGCACGTGCTTGGCACCGAGCGTCACGAGAGCCGTCGTATCGACAACCAATTGCGCGGTCGCGCCGGGCGCCAAGGCGACCCCGGTTCGAGCCGTTTCTATTTGAGCCTCGACGACGAGTTGATGCGCCTCTTTGCAACCGGCGCATTGTCGTGGGTGATGGGTCGTGCTCTGCCCGACGACGAGGCGATCGAAGCAAAGATGGTGACAAAAGCAATCGAACGCGCGCAGAACACCGTCGAGCAGCGCAACGCCGAGATTCGCAAGAACGTGCTCAAGTACGACGAGGTGATGAACGAGCAGCGCAAGATCATTTACCAGCGCCGCGACCAGATCCTCACCGGCGGCGACTTGAAGGCCGCTGCCATGGAGTACCTCGCCGAGGCAGTCGACTCGCTCATCGAGACGCACTGCGTGTCGGAAGCCGACGATGAGTGGGACATCTCGGGCCTTGTCACCGAACTTGGTTCGTTCTGGCCAC
>JBMTYA010000137.1:0-3983 GCA_049454015.1 Ilumatobacteraceae bacterium
GGGAAACCGAAATGAAGCATCTATTCCGAGGTGGTCGCCGCAAGGTGGCTGCCGTGATGGCGGTGGCACTCGTTGCCTCGCTGAGTCAGGTGGCGCCGACCAACGCCGCCAGTAAGAAGAGCGGTGGCGAAATCACCGTTGGTGTGTTCAACCAGTTGCTGAGCAGCTGCTTCTCGCCAAATGCAGCCAACTCCGCGTTGGGCATCATGCGCGCCGTCTACGAAGGCTTCTTTGAACAGCAAGAAGGTGGGAAAGTTGTCCCGTACCTTGCGCAGTCATTGACCCCGTCCAACGGCTATAAGACGTGGACGATGAAGATTCGTCCCGGCATCAAGTTCCATGACGGTACGTCGCTCGATGCAGCAGCAGTGGTGGCCAATGTGCAGGCAACTCGTGGGTTGTATGCCGCTGGTCAGATCGCCGCTCGTGGTCAGGCTGCCGGTCTTGCGGCAGCGGGTCACACGCTGTCGTCTGGAATCCCGTTCGCGTCCAACATTGCAGACATCAAGGCAACGGCAACCGACACCGTGGTGTACACCCTCTGGAACCCACAGGTCGACTTCGCCGAATCGCAGTACGCCTCAGGCCGCCAGTTCGTGCGCGCATTGAGCGACCTTGCCAGCCCAACACAGTGTGCAACGTCGGGCAAGGGAACCGGACCATTCATGTTCTCGAAGCTCACCCCGACCGAAGTGGTCGTCGTACGTAACCCCAACTACTGGCGCAAGGACAAGGACGGCGTGCAGTTGCCGTACCTCGACAAGATCACCTTCAAGTATGTGAATCAGCCAAGCCAGCGTGTGAAGGGTCTGCAGTCCGGTGATCTGGATGCGGCTCAGTTCACCTCTGCCGGCGAAGCAAAGCACCTGTACAGCGTGTCGCGCCAGAAGGGTCTCACCCTGAAGATGAGCCCACCCGACTACTACGCAATGTCGATGTACAACCATGCCATCGAGCCGTTCAATAACCTCGATGCCCGTTTGGCGGTGGCATATGCGTTCGATACGAAGCGATTCTTCCAACAGCGCAACTGTTTCAAGGGTCTGTGCTTCGGTGAAGTGCCATCATCGATCGTGGGTAAGTCCAACGTGATGTACAGTACGAAGGGCTTCATCAGCTACAACCTGGCGAAAGCCAAGGAACACGCCGCCAAGTACAAGGCCGCTACCGGCAAGACCTTGACATTCTCGCAGCCGGCCGACACTTCGGCTGAGTCACAGGCGAGCGCCAAGCTCTTCCAGCAAATGATGAAGAGGGCGGGCATCGTGATGAACATCACGACCGAAGATACGGCCACCATCACGGCGAAGGCATTCCCGTCGCCGACATCAGGTCAGGTCAATACGTACCAGCTGTACCCAACGACATTGTTCGAAGGAACCGGCACCGCATTCACGCTGCCATTCCTGCAGTCCAACGGATTCTTGGCACCGAACAACCGCCTGCTTTCCACGCTTGGTGGCCTTGCGCCACTGTTCGGGGCGTTTGGTCGAGCCATCAATCCAGCTCGTTTTGCTGATGCTCAGCAGGACTCGTTGGTGTGGGGTGCCGCATTCGACACCACCGCCCAGCGTCGTGCCAAGTTGAAGCAGCTCACCGAATACCTGCAGAAGACGGCTGCGGTACTCCCGGCACCGTCGATTCAGTACGGTGCAGCGTTCGCTTCCAACGTGAAGGGTTATGACACCTTCACCTTGGCATCGGGCGGTCGTGGTAAGGCCATCACCAATGCCGGCCCAGCCTGGGTGGGCGTGTACCTCGAGAAGTAAGACAGCTCCGCTTCAAGCGGACTGAAAGATCGGGCCTGTGGGGAACTTCCCCGCAGGCCCGATTCTTTTTTGTGGACGAAGATCGCGCGGCTTGAGGACGAGTATCGCGCAGAGAGAGTTCACGACGCTTCTCTCCCGGGAAATTCTCTTGTGACCGTACTTCAACTAGGTTGTGAGTACTGATGGGGACGCTGACGATGCGAGTGATGGCGGTGTTGCGCCGATTGGCACAGCTCGCCGTGGTGCTCGTTGGCTCCACGTTCCTGCTGGCAATGCTCCTGCAGTTGTTGCCCGTTGGCCTCGAAGAACTTTTCGTCGTGTCGTTCGACGAAGCGAGTCGGCAGCAGCAGCTTGCGCGTCTGCGACTCGATCGGAATCCCGTTTTTGGATATCTCGGCTGGTTGTGGGATTTCGTGCGCGGCGACTTTGGACCGATCATCTACCCGGGTGCCGGTGAGGAGCCGGTATCCGGTCGAATCGCTGCAGCGCTGCCGGTGTCCTTGCGATTGGTGATCTACGTTCAGATTCTCGCGCTGCTGATTTCGGTTCCACTGGGCATCCTTACCGCGTATCGCGCAGGTAGGAAGAGCGAGAAAGCCATCAGCTACGGACTGTTCACGGCATCAGCCGTGCCCAACTTCGTGTTTGCGCTGCTGTTGGCGGCATTCTTCGGTGTGACCCTCGGGTGGCTGCCACCGCTCGGATACGTGCCTCCCTCCGAGAACCTCGGTGAGCACATCCGCACCATGGTGCTGCCGGTGGTTGCCTTGGCGATTCCCACCATCGCCACGTACACCAGACTCCTTCGCACCGACGTGATCGCCACCCTGCGCGAGGATTACGTGACCATGGCGGCGTCGAAGGGTTTGAGCAACATCCGAATCCTGTTCACCCATGTGCTTCGCCCGAGCTCGGTCACGCTCTTCACGAGTGCCGCACTCAACATGGGGGCACTCATAGGTGGCACCCTGGTGATCGAGCAAATCTTCACCATTCCCGGAATGGGTACCGAGATTGCGCTCGCAATCTTCGGTCGTCAGTACTTTGCGCTGCAGTCATACATTGCGCTGATCGCGGTGGGGTACGTGCTATTCAATGCACTGGTCGACGTGCTCATCGGTCTCGTGGATCCACGTGCGCGGGAGCGACGCAATGCGTAATGCATTCAAGTCCTTAGACTGGTTCACGCGGGTGTCCGTGGCCTGGCTCACGGTAATGGGCTTCTTCGCCGTATTCGGAAGATTGCTACCGCTACCGGATCCCTTGTACTCCGATTTCGAGGGCCTTGGCGTGGGACTGTTCAGTCCGGGACACTTCCTTGGTGCGGACACCAATGGATACGACCTGCTCGCCAACGTTGTAGTAGGTGCGCAGACCTCGCTCCTGATCGCCCTTGTCTCGGTGGGCCTCGGAGGGCTCATTGGCGCCGTCCTGGGAGTCGTCGCTGCATATCGTCGCGGTCGCCTCGACTACCTGGTCAACACAACGTTCAATATCTTTCTGTCGATTCCGAATCTCGTATTGGGCCTGGCTCTGGTGGCCGTCTTGGCAACCAGCTCCGATCCGAGCATCCCGGTATCCGTGACTCGTCGTACTGTCGTGATCATCATCTCACTGACGATCGTGATCATTCCCATTCTCGGTCGAATAGCGCGTGGAGCCACGCTCACGTGGGTGAATCGCGAGTTCGTCATCGCGGCGCGGTCCATGGGCATGAAGGACAAGGACATCATCGTTCGTCATATTGTGCCGAATGTGCTGCCGGCGATTTATGCCGTGGGATTCCTGGCGATCGGTGTGGTCATCGTCGCCGAAGGTGCGTTGTCGTTACTCGGTGTGGGCGTGATTGATGGTGTCAGTTGGGGAGCGATGATCGCACGCGTGGCGGGCGACTACGAGTTCGCCCCGCACTCGCTATACGTCCCAGCAACAGTGTTAGCTCTCACGGTGATCAGTTGCAATCAAGTTGGTGATTTCATGCGCAGCCGTCTTGACAGTCGCGAGGGCAGAATATGACCACGTTGATGTCGATTCGAGATCTCACGGTGAAGTTCCACACACCTCGCGGTCTCCTGGAAGCCGTTCGCAACGTCAGTTTGGAGATTCTCGACGGTATCAGCATCGGCATAGTCGGCGAATCGGGCTCCGGGAAAACCGTTATGTCCCGAGCGGCGATGGGCCTGCTGTCGGGAAGCACGGTTCGTCGCGAGGGAA
>JBMTYA010000138.1:0-3971 GCA_049454015.1 Ilumatobacteraceae bacterium
CCGCCGGCGGTGCACCGGGCTGACCGGCCTACTTCTTGTCAGCGAGCGCTTCGGCAGTCTTTTGCGCCAGCAACTCGCGCTCGGCCTCGGTGAGCGGGCGAGTGGTGCGCACATTCACTTCGACTCGGTCGCCTTCGCCAGCCGCCTGAATCTCGTCGATGAAGAGCACGGTCGTGAGACCCTTGGTGCCGGCTAGGTCTCGGACGGTCGATGAGACCGCACCTGCATCGGCAGTGCCCAAGTTGAAAGCGAGTGACTCGCGCACTGGCTCTTGGCTCAAGTTGCGAATGGAGTCGAGCTTGGCGTGTGGAATGTGAAACGTGCTGTTGCCGTCGCGCAATCGTGTGGTGATGACGCCGACGTGCTCGACCGTCGCGCGAATCGGTTTATCCCAACCGATGCTCGCCTCAATTTCGTCGCCAACACCGAAGCGGTCTTCGAGCAGGATTGCCAGACCAGTGAGGTAGTCGCTCACGCGGTGCTGACCACCGATGGCGAGTGCTGCTCCGAGAAAGCCCGCGCTTGACAAGAAGAACGCTGCATCGAGCTCGAGCACATTGAACACAGCGATGATGGCGATAATCCAGAGCACGAAACTGGTCAACTGATGCAGCATGCCGGTGGCTGCTTCGATGCGCTGACGGCGACGATTCTCTCCGCCCTCGAGTGTCTCTGCACCGACTCGGCGCATCGTGTTCTTCCACCATCTCTTGCCGCGACCAGGTTTGCTATCTGCAACCTTGCGCACAACGGTGCGCAAGATGGCGTAAGTGATACGAGTGAGTATGAAACATCCGACGACAATCACGACTGCAATCACCGGCCGAGTGAGGAATCGCTGGATGCCATCAGATTCTTCGTCAGCGGCTAACAGCATCGCGAGATGAGTCGGTTGCAGAGCGAGGGAAGAAGCTGACGAAATCATCACTCTTCAGTGTGGCGGCAAGTCGTCGGATGTTGGTGGCACATTGCACGAGAAGTTTGACGAACTCGTCACACACCCATTCATTAGCCTGAGGACGGTGAAACCCCGATCACTCGGCGCCTTGCTGGCGCTCATTCTGCTTGCTGCCTGCACAAACGAAACCGCCGTCGCGCCAACGACAGTCGCAGACGCCGAGCCTGCTACCGAGACCACCCTCGAGACCCCGACGACGACCACTCAACCCGAAGCCACGACGACGACCACAACCACCACCGTGCCCGTGACCACTACGACCGTGCTCGATATCGCATGCATTAAGACCACGACGTGTCAATATGCCAATTTGGTCGGCGTCGACTTCTCACGACTCAAGCTCGACTTCGTCGACTTTTCAGTCGCCAGTTTGGCCGGCGCGAGCTTCGTTGGTACGAACCTCACAAACTCCATCTTTATTCGCACAGATCTGAGTGCCGTCAACTTTGAAGGTGCCACGTTAAAAAACGTCGACTTCACAGCGGCCGTGCTCGATCAGGCCTCATTTAAAGGTGCCAACCTTGAGGGCGCCGTGCTGTGCGACGTAGATCTTGAGACCGTGCTTGACCTCACCAAAGAGCAGCTGGAAAAGGTCAAGAAATTCAAGACCAAAGGCAAGGTGTATTGTCCGTAGGTAACGCCTGAAGGGGCGCCAGTATCGGTGAGGCGTCAGCTGAGCCGAACAGCAAAGGGGGCTGTATGGCAGCGGCAATTCCGACCTCCATTGATGAGGTCACAGCGAAGTGGATGAGTGACGCGACTGGCTGGAATGTTTCAAGCCTGCGCAACGAGATGATCGGCGTCGGTGTCGGCGTTGCAAGCGCGGTGTATCGCTCGCATCTCACGGGCACCGGGTGCCCATCATCCGTTATCACCAAGATGCCGGCCGTCGACCCCAACGCAGCGTTCACCAGCACGGTGCTGCGCATGTACATCCGCGAAGTGAAGTTCTTCAAGACGCTGGCGAAAGATATGCCGTTCCGCGTGTCGAAGTCGTTCTACGGAGAAGTGAACGAAGAGACGAGTCAGTTCGCGATGGTGGTGGAAGACCTCGGCAAGATGCGCATCGTCGACCAGGTGAAAGGTATGAGTGTTGCCGACGCGCGTCGTGCCGTGGACGGGCTTGCGGCCATGCACGCCAAGTGGTGGGGTAAAGCCGACGCACTCGCTGCTGACGGCACCACCATCAGCCTCGGCGACCCGATCTACCCAGCCATTGTGCCGATGGTGTTCGCGGAAGGTTGGGAGAAGTGCACCAAAGAAATCAAGATGCCCGAGTCCATCATGCAAGTAGGTCCGAAGTTTGGCGAGAACGTCGCGCCGCTGCTCGCATCATTGGCAAAAGGGCCAAACACTCTCGCGCACGGTGATTATCGCGCCGACAACATTCTGTTCGGTGCCAACGACGAGCTCACCGTGCTCGACTTTCAGCTCATCGGCACTGGAATCGGCGCGTACGACCTGGCGTACTTTGTGACCCAAAGCATCACCGCCGACGATGCAAGCAAGCACGAGCGCGAGTTGTTCGACCGCTGGATTGACGGTCTGCTCGCAGGCGGAGCACCACGCGATCTTGTCGACAAGAAAGCGCTATGGGAGCACTACCGCTCAGCTGCATTGTTCTGTCTCGCGTATCCAATCATTGCGAGCCGCGGAATGGATCTGCAAGACAAGCGGTCGTTCGAGTTGGTCGACTGTATGAACACGAGGTTTGATCGCGCCGTGCGCGAACTGAACCTGGTGTCGTTGCTCAAGTAGTTCATCCAGCGTTTTCGCAGCAGTACGTGAGCATCATCGCTGCGTAACTCGCACGTCATCTCGCTGCATTAGCGTCGGCGCGTGGAGTTGTTGCTCGTTCGTCACGGTCTGCCAGTGCGCCGTGAACTCACGTCGGGTGTAGCCGACCCCGAATTGGCACCCGACGGCCTGCGCCAAGCTGAATGTCTTGCTGACTACTTGGCGAGCGAAGATATCGCGGCAATGTATGTGAGCCCGCTCAAGCGAGCGCAGGAAACCGCGGCGCCTCTGGCGAAACGATTAGGTATAACGCCGGTTGTGGAAGATGACATCAGTGAATTTGACCGTAATTCAAGTGAGTATGTGCCAATTGAAGAACTACGCGGCACGAACGACCCGCGATGGCTGCGGATGATTCGCGGCGAGTGGGAAGAAGGTCACGACCACCCCGATTTGTTTCGCAAGAGGGTGGTGGCGGCGTGCGAGCGAATGATCGAAAAGCACCCGGGCGAACGCGTGGTTGCGGTGTGTCACGGCGGCGTGATCAACCAATATCTCGCGCACATCTTGGGCATTCAAACGCAGCTCGGATTCTTCTATCCGCAGTACACGTCGATTCACCGCGTGGTGGCATCGCGTGAAGGGCTGCGCTCGTTGTCAACGCTGAACGAAATCGCGCATCTGCGCGGCTAGCGCAACTGACGCGTCACCTTGCTGCTGCGCGACTCACGCCGCGGCAACTCTGTTTACTTCAGCGCAGCGAGTGCAGCGTCGTAGTTCGGCTCGTTGGCGATTTCGTCGACCAGCTCCGTGTGCTTCACCTTGCCGGTCTCATCAAGCACCACGACTGCTCGGGCGAGCAGACCTTTCAGCACGCCGTCGACAATGTTCAAGCCGAACACTTTGCCGAAGTCGGTACGGAATGACGAAGCGTTCTGCACATTAGTGATGCCTTCGGCGCCGCAGAAGCGCTTTTGAGCGAATGGGAGATCAGCTGACACGCACACCACGACCGTGTTGTTCATCGCGGCGGCGAGCTCGTTGAATTTGCGCACACTCTTGGCGCAGGTCGGCGTATCAACCGACGGGAAGATGTTGAGCACCACTCGCTTGCCCTTCAAGTCGGCGGCGGTGAGCTCGCCAAGATCGTCTTTCACCAGCGTGAACGCCGGGACGGGGGAGTTGGTTGCGGGGAGTGAGCCGCTGGTGTTGACGGGGTTACCGCCGAGTTTGGTGGTTGCCATGGCGAGCAGTCTCGCACATGGGTGTGCGCTGT
>JBMTYA010000139.1:0-3967 GCA_049454015.1 Ilumatobacteraceae bacterium
ACAAGCACGCTGTCGGCGGTGCGGTGTAGATGCAAGAACGCCTCCCGATCCGTGGAATTTCCTAGACCCTCGGCTCGACCATCGATCGCAAGAGCACCGTCTGCGCTCGCAATCATGCACATCACGACCCATGGACGATCACCTACGCGACGACGGTGCGCGATGGAATACGCCTCGGAGATTGATATTCCCCGCTCTTGTGGGTACAAAACCCGAAACCTTGATTCCGACAAAGAACTCACTTGGAGGATGCTATGCCGCTCACCAATGATGGGCGGTTAATCAAACATCTCGCCAATCGCTTTACTGCGTTCTTTGCATAGCAATTCAGACTTCCTCTCTCGCCGCAAGACTCGGTTGAAACCTTGTGAGGTCGAAGCACCCGGGGAAGAGCCTGACGAGATTGCACTTGATGCAACTTCGCGAAAACCCCGCCCCTGTAGGTCGCTAAGAATTTCTTTGGTAAATGTGTCTCCAGAATCTTCTAGATAAATTGATTTCGCATTGGCACACAAGCTCTTGAGTCCTGCAAATACTTCAGCTTCGTTGCCGTCGACATCAATCTTGACGTGATCCACTTTCGGAAGACTGGCGGACTGCCAGAATTCGTCCAAATTGAGGACTACCGTCGGCGAGATGTAAGGCCGCGATCCGAGCCGAGTAGCGAAGGGCGAAGGGCGGTCCATCGACTGAAGTGCGTCTCCTGGACTCAGATCACGAAAATGAACTTGGCTCAAGCCGTTCTCTGAACCACAAGCAACTGGGAGAATCACGACTCGGTCTGCAACATCATTCAAAAGCGCGTTTCTGCGGATTTCGGCACAATTCAAAGGATCCAACTCGCATGAGAACACGAGTGACGCATGCTTTGCGAACAAGATTGAGTAGAGCCCGGCGTTGGCACCCACGTCCAGGACAACATCACTCGATCCAAATTGGCGAACCCACTCAAAAATGAGAGGTTCTTCGGAGTGGAACGTTTTTGCTCGCCAGAGAAGTCTTCCGTTTCCCGTGGAGAATCGATAACTCTTTCCCTCTGCCGACACTTCCACACTCGGCTCAATCTGCTGTAAGAATTCATTTGACCATTTCGTTCGCCCGGACAAGCCCAGGATTCGGCTGACGACTCCCGCAAGAACACGTATCAGCCGAGTTCCCAACGAGGGCTTGTACACGAAAATTTCTACTGGTTGCTTTGAAATTTTCACTGGACACGACTTTACTTCTGCGGCGACGGTGCGAGATGGAATGCGCCTCCACTACGGAGAGCACCGCTGCGTCTGGGAGCAGTCGGCGCATCACGGAGCGACCGGCCTCAGGTGATGGAAGCGGCGTAGATACCGGCAATGGTCGAGTCAAGCATCTTGTCGAAATCGGCATCACTCTGTTTGGCTGATAAGCCTTCGGTCAACGCGCGAGAGAAACTCGCGATCATGCCATGGTTCTCGCTCAACTTCCTATTGGCGTCGTCGCGCGAGTAGCCACCGGACAGTGCGACGACCCGCAACACGCTCGGGTGCTTGATGAGATCGGCGTAGAAATCGGCAGTATTCGGAAGCGTCAGCTTGAGCATCACGGGTTGCGATACAGGCTGCTTGGCAAGCTCGGCGAGAATCTCACGCTTCAAGATCAACTCGGCCTCGGCCTTCTGCGGGCTCTTGATGTCAACTTCGGGTTCGATGATCGGCACGAGGCCATGACCGATAATCTGGCGGCCGACCTCGAACTGTTGCGTGACGACAGCACGGATGCCATCTGAGTTGGCGAGCTTGATTACCGAGCGCATCTTGGTGCCAAAGATTCCCTTTCCGACTGCACGCTTCAGCAACGCGTCGAGCTCGGGCATCGGTTTCATGACCTGTGCACCGTCTCGTTCGTCAGCTAAGCCCTTGTCAACTTTGAGGAACGGGACGACTTTCTTCTTTGACCACAGAAACTCTGCGCTGCCGAGACCGTCAATCTCGCGGTCCATCGTGCCTTCGAACAGAATCGCACCGAGCACGCGGTCACCACCAAACGCGCAGCTCTTGATCATGCGAGTGCGCATGGCATGGATGAGATCAAACATCTGCGCGTCGCCGGAGTATTCAGATTCCGCAATGCCATAGAGCGAGAGCGCTTTCGGGGTGCTGCCACCGCTCTGGTCGAGTGCGGCGATGAAACCCTTGCCGGTGCGCATCCGCTCGAGTTGCTCGACATTCACGGCCATGTGTGTGCTCCTTGATACGCGTGGGAGTCGATGCAAAATGCACCAAACTTCACCACGAAGAATAGTGTGAAAACGTGATTGCCATTGTGACAGGTGCGTCGACGGGTATCGGTGCTGCGATCGCGAAACAACTCGTCAAGTCCGGCCACACGGTGGTGGGCATCGCTAGGGACATCGAGAAGCTCGACGCACTCGCGCGGGCCCTCGGCGACAAGTTCGTCGCTCGCCCGTGTGATGTGACCGACTCCGTTGCGCTCGCCGCAGTATTGCGACAAAGTGCCGCTGACTTCGGGCGAGTTGACCTGCTCGTGAATAATGCCGGGACGGCCAAGGTGATGACAATCGAGCAAACGACGCCCGAAGAGTTTCGGGCGATGCACGAGCTGAACGTGGTCGCTCCGGCAGCAGCAATACATGCCCTCTGGACCACGCTAAAGAGCCACGGAGATGCACGAATCGTCAACGTCTCCTCACTCGCGCAGCTCGACCCATTCCCAGGTTTCTTTGCGTACGCATCTTCGAAGTCGGCACTTCACCTGCTGACTGTCGTCGCAAACGCAGAAGGCGAACCGCACGGCATTCGCGCTTTCACCGTCGCCCCTGGCGTGGTCGATACTCCACTGCATCGGGTGCTCGTGCCGGAAGGAATTCCGGCGGTAGATGGTCTTTCTTCGACGCTCGCACCTGGAGACGTGGCCAAGGTGATCGTCGAGGTCGCCGAAGGCAAACACGACTCACGAGCTGGATGGGTGCTCGCCATGCCGGCACCCGCCGCCGTAGCAGCAGTGCGACGCTGGGTGATCGAACATCCTGGCGGCGGCGTCGAGATCATCTCGTAGCCTGAACAACGGCGATGAACTCGAGCCAGAGCCCCCGCGTGGCGGTATTCCGCCACGAACACTTCAACGCGGCTCACCGCATCCATAATCCGGCGATGAGCGATGCCGACAACGCCCGCATCTACGGCAAGTGCAACAACCCGAACTATCACGGGCACAACTACGAGCTCACCGTTCGTGTGTGCGGGCCCGTCGACCCCGTTATCGGCTACGTGATAGACCTCGGCGAACTTTCTTCACTGATCAAACAACATGTGCTCGATCGCCTCGACCATAAGAACTTGAACCTCGACGTTCCGGAGTTCAAGAACGTGAACCCCACAGCGGAGAACATTGCGGTCGTCATACACGGCATGCTTCGTGCCCATCTGCCGCAACACCTCGACATGCACGTCATCTTGGCAGAGACCCCGCGCAACATCGTGCAGTACCCCGCCGACATTGTCAGCCGGCCGTAGCCACCACTTCACCCCGCACCGAAAGGAAGATTGCAATGGCATACAAGAAGGTTGAAACCTATGACGAGGCAACGACAAAGAGCTTGGCGGCCGCATACCGCGACGTGCTGGGGCTCATCGGCGAAGACGCTGACCGCGAGGGCTTACTAAAAACTCCAGAACGTGTCGCCAAGGCGATGCAGTTTCTCACGCAAGGGCAGGGACACGATCCGGTCGAAGTAATTCGCGGTGCCATCTTCACGGAGAGTGTGCAGGAGATGGTGATTGTGAAAGACGTCGAGATGTACAGCCTCTGTGAGCACCACATGATCCCCTTCTATGGAAAGGCTCATGTTGCGTACATTCCGAACGGCTACATCACCGGTCTTTCCAAGGTGGCTCGTGTCGTCGACATCTGCGCGCGTCGACTGCAGGTGCAGGAGCGTCTCACCACGCAGATTCGCGATGCATTCCAAGAGGCG
>JBMTYA010000140.1:0-3956 GCA_049454015.1 Ilumatobacteraceae bacterium
GTCAAAGGGCAAAGCCGACGGCAAGGCCGTAACGGCGCTGCTTCAGGCGAAGGCCAACACCTGACCCGTCACCCGTAACGCCACTTCGGCACCAACCTGCGGCAAGAGGCGTGCGTGCAGGCGCGCCACTACGACTTCACCGTTGGCAAGGCGCACGTCGATTTCGCCATCGTGGCCGTAGAAGCGCGACGCCACAACGGTGCCGCGTGGTGCCGTGCCATTGTTTGACTCGTCGAGCTCGAGCTGTTCGGGGCGGAGGATCACTGTGACCCTGCCGTCGTGCGTGCTGGTCGTTGCGAGTCGGCCAAGCGCGCACTCGACGAAGCTTCCGGCAACGGTGCCCCCAGAGGCAACGCCGCTCAGTTGCACGGCTTCGCCCACAAACTCGGCAACTTGTCGCGAGGCGGGCGAGCGATACAACTCGACGGGCGCACCACATTGCGCGATGCGATGGTCGAGCAACAGGGCGACCGTGTCGGCGCATGACAACGCCTCTTGTTGATCGTGCGTCACCCACAAGGTGGTGGCCCCTGAGCGGCGCAGCACTTCGACGATCTCACTGCGAACCGTCGCACGCAACGACGCATCAAGCGAGGCAAACGGTTCGTCGAGCAAGACGACTGCCGGGCTTGGGGCGAGAGCGCGAGCGAGTGCCACGCGCTGTTGCATGCCACCCGACAACTGATCGGGTCGCATGTCGGCACATGACGACAGATCGACGAGATCAAGCATCTCCTGCACTCGCCGGCGAGTTGCAGCCGAGCGCCGTTGCTGCAATCCGAACGCAATATTGGCGCTCACACTGAGGTGCGGAAACAGCGAGCCTTCCTGTGGCACCAAGCCGACTCCGCGATGTTCGGGTGCAACGAGCGACTGGCCGTCGCGGGCGACGAGCTGCGAGTTAATGAACACGCTGCCGTGTTGGGGGGTTTCAAACCCGCAGATGATGCGCAAGAGCGTGGTTTTGCCCACGCCCGACGGGCCGAGCAGTGCGGTGATCGAACCTTCGCGCACAGCGAACGACACGCTGTCGAGCACGCCGTTGGTGCCGAATGCCTGCGAGACGTTGCGCAACTCGAGTGCTGTCGTCACGTGACCACCTTCAAGACCGTTACGGTCGACAACAGAGCGGTGGGCAATGCCGCAATCACCACAAGGGCCACAGCGTAGGGTCCGACGGCGGCGAAATCACTGACGACGCTGTGCTTCCAGATGCTCGTTGCGAGTGTCTCGACGCCGGTCGGCCGAAGCAGCAGCGTGGTGGGCAGTTCTTTCATTGCGCCGAGTACGGCGAGTGCCCCACCCGCCATTACGCCGGGCAAGGCGAGAGGAATCGTCACCCGAAACACCGTCTGCATGCGCGACACACCCAGACTGCGCGAGACATCTTCGAGGGCGACTCGCGATTGCTCGATCGAGGTGCGTACCGAACCCACCACCAACGGCAGGAAGATGATGACCTGGCCGAACACGAGTAGCGGTAGTTGCTGATACAGCGGACGCACAAGGTTGATGCCGAAGTACACGACGGCGAGTGCCACAACGATGCCCGGCAGCGAGTGCGTGATGAAGACGGCGCCTTCGGTGAGGTCGGTGAACCGTCCCTTGAAGCGGGCGATGAGAATGCCGACAGGCAGCGCCAAGAGCAAACTTGCCACACCAGTGAGTGCACCAACCCCGAGTGTTGCGGCGATGGTGCTCCAGAGATCGTTCCAGTCGGTAGAGGTCTGCGCTGACTGCATCCACGAGATGGCACTGACGACGGGCACACCGACGCCCAACCCGATTGAACTGATGGCGAACACTCCCGTTGCGACAACGAGATGCAACGGTGACGAACGAACCGAACGCCGTGCGGTGCCCGAGCCAACTCGTTGTGTTACTCGATGTCGCAGGCGTCGTTCGAGCGCCACCAAGAGCAGGGCCAAGGCAACGAGCACCAGCGAGAGCGTGGCGGCACGAGTGGGGTTGAAGCCCGAACGGTATGCGCCGTAGATCACCCAGGTGAACGTCTCGAGACGCATCGCCGCGACGGCACCGAAGTCGCTCACGATGTAGAGCGCCACCAACAACGACCCCGCCCAGATGGCAGGAGCAATCTGTCGCAAGGTCACCCTCATCATCGCGACGGTCGGCCCTACGCCGAGTGAGCGGGCAACGTCTTCGAGCATCGGGTCGGTGCCGCGCAACATAGCGGCGACGGGCAACATGACATACGGATAACTGGCGAGGGTCAAGACGATGCTGGCGCCGACGAAGCCGTCGAGAGACGGAATCCACGAGATCCAAGCGAATCCCGACAGATACGACGGAATCGCCAGCGGCATTGCGAGCAGCATCAACCAAAGAGGGCGCATGGGCACCGATGAGCGCACCACGAACCAGGCGTTGATCGTGCCGACGATGGCGCACGCCATGGTGACCACGACGGTGAGGGCAAGCGTGCGCACCACCAGCACGGCCGTGCGCCCGAGGAAAATCTCGTCGACGACGGCGCCGACGCCACGCGAAAAACTCGTGTCGATGAGGTAGACCAACGGCACGAGTGCCACGGCTGCTGCAAGCAGTGCCGGTGCAGTGAGGGCGACCGGTGCCCGCAGCAGTCGTGCGATCATGGCCGGCTCACTTGGTGAGCAAACCTACCTGCACGAGCAGTTCCTGTGTTTGTTCGATGCCTTGCAAATCGGAGAGATCGATGCTCGGTGGGTTGAGTTCTGCCAATGATGGCAGTTCTGCGAAGGCAGCAATGCCGGCAGTCATCGGATACTCAAATGTCTTGGTCACGAAATATGACTGACCTGCCGTCGAGAGCAGGTAACGCACGAAGGCGAGCGCAGCATCCTGCTTGCTGCTTGCACTTAGAACGCCGACCCCTGCAATGTTGATGAGGCTGCCCGCTTCGCCGTCTTTGAAGTACTGGTTCTTGGCGACGACCTTGTCGGCACCGACTTTCGAGATCAACTCATACAAGTAGTAATGGTTGATGAGACCCATCGCCACTTCACCCGCGTTGACGGCATCACGCACCACGCCGTTCTTTTCGTATGCCTGGGGATCATTGGCCGCAAAGCCAGTCAGCCAGGCTCGCGCGCCGTCTTCGCCACGGGTGAGGCGCAGGGCGGTGACAAATGACTGCCACGAAGCGTTCGTCGGTGCAAAGCCGATCTTGCCCTTCCATTGCGGGTCGAGCAGTTCGTCAAGGGATGCGGGCGGTGTTGGCACCAACTCGGTGTTGTACACCAGAACGCGGGCTCGACCACTCGTGGCCACCCACTGGTCGCTCGTCGAGCGGAATCGTGCATCCACCAACTCGGTCACGTCACTCGGTAGCACGGTGAGCAACTCGGCTGATGCAATCGCGCCGAGGGCTCCGGCATCTTGGGCGAAGTAGACGTCGGCCGGCGACTTGTCACCTTCGGTCAACAAGAGCGCCGCAAGTTCGCCGGTGTCGCCATAGCGAACTTCGACGTTGATGCCGGTGGCGTCGGTGAATGCGGTGAAGAGCGGTGCGACGAGCTCTTCACTGCGACCGCTGTAGACCATGATCGTCTCGCCTCGCAGATTGTCCAGCGTGGTTTCGGTCGACTCCGCGACGGTGTCGCCCGACTCGGAAGCAGTCTCTGAGGCCGCGTCGTTCGTTCCCCCGCAGGCAGCAAGTACCGTTGCAGCACCGGCCAGCAACGCGATGAAGCGTCGACGTGTGGTGTGTGATGTGGTCATGCCGTGTTCTTCCAGATCGTTAGGCTCACCTAACGCAGTGTTAGGGTAACCTAACATCAACCATGATGCAACCCCCCACCTACTCCGCATCAGGCCCAACAGCTCTGCAACATCTGCGCAGTGCGGCTTCTAGCGTGACCGTGTGACTTCACGCGACGAAACTCGCGTCGACGTGAAACCCCGTAGCCGCGATGTCACCGACGGTCTGCAAAAGGCCGCGTCGCGCGCGATGTTGC
>JBMTYA010000141.1:0-3947 GCA_049454015.1 Ilumatobacteraceae bacterium
GCTCGATGTCGACTTCGGCAAACACGATGCCGTCGTCTTGCATCATGCGCTTGAGACGTTTGCAGTAGCCGCACCACGTGGTGGTGTACATCGTGACGGCAGGCGTCGCGCCGGCGGCAGTGCTCAACTCAGCCACCGGAGACCTCGGCGACCTTCTTTTTGCCCTTCGAGATCCACGGCATCATCGCGCGGAGCTGTGCGCCGACCTTTTCGATCGGGTGATTCTTGCCGGCGTTTCGCAACTCGCTGAAGCGCTTGCGGCCCGAGTCGCTCTCGGCAATCCACTCTTCGGCAAATTTGCCGGTCTGGATTTCTTCAAGGATTTTCTTCATGCGCTTCTTCGTGTCGGCATCGATGATGCGCGGGCCGCGCGACAAGTCGCCATACTCGGCGGTGTCGCTGATGCTGTAACGCATCCCGGCGATTCCTTCTTCATACATGAGATCAACGATCAGCTTCACCTCGTGCAGGCACTCGAAGTACGCCATCTCAGGCTGGTATCCAGCCTCGACAAGTGTCTCGTAGCCGGCCTGCACGAGAGCAGTGAGACCACCGCACAAGACGACCTGCTCACCGAACAAGTCGGTCTCGGTCTCTTCGGGGAACGTTGTCTCAATGACGCCCGCTCGCCCACCGCCGATTGCCGACGCATACGACAGTGCGAGTTGCTTCGCCTTGCCGGTCGCATCTTGCGACACAGCGATGAGTGCGGGCACGCCGCCACCCTCGGTATAGGTGCGTCGCACGAGATGACCAGGGCCTTTCGGCGCGATCATGATGACGTCGACGCCCTTGGGTGGTGCGATGCGCTCGAAGCGAATGTTGAAGCCGTGCGCGAACGCAAGCGCTTTGCCGTCGATGAGGTTGGCCTTGATGTGCTCGTCGTAGATCTTTTTCTGCTCGGTGTCTGGTGCGAGCAGCATGATGACGTCAGCCCACTTTGCGGCATCAGCAATCGACTTCACTTCGAGGCCGGCTTCTTTTGCCTTGGCTGCCGACGACGAACCATCGCGCAGACCGACGACTACATTGACGCCGGACTCTTTCAAGTTCAGTGCGTGCGCGTGACCCTGGCTGCCGTAACCGATGACGGCAACCTTCTTGCCGCGGATGATGGAGATGTCCGCATCCTTGTCGTAGTAGACGTTCGCTGCCATTAGCTTGCCTTTCCTTTGGGAACTTTTACCGCACGCGGTTTTGTGGTGCGGTCGAGTTTGGGTAGCGCAACCAGCCCGGTGCGCTGCGATTCAACGATGCCGTATTGGTCGAGCAACGCCATGAAGTCGTCGATTTTGCTCGGGCTGCCATCGAGGCTCACCGTGAGTGCGTCGGCACCGACAGCAAGGATCTTGCCCTCGAAAATGTTGGCGAGTTCGACCACTTGGCCGCGCTGTTCGGGCGAAGCCTTCACCGTCGCCATCACGAGCTCGCGCTCAACGGAGTGGCGCGGGTCAAGCTCGCTGATGCGCACGACGTCGACCAATTTGAACAACTGCTTGGTCATCTGTTCGAGAGGTGCACTCTCTAAGTCGACCACGATGGTGATGCGGCTGTAGTCGGGATGCTCGGTGGGTGCTACTGCCAACGAGAAGATGTTGTAGCCGCGACGGGCAAAGAGTGCCGACACTCGTGCGAGCACACCGGGGCGGTTCTGCACGAGCACCGACAGCACGTGGTGCTGCGAGTCTTGGCCGTAAGGGTTGCTGCCGCTCACTTGAGGAACTCCCTTCGTGCTTGCTGCGAGTCATGCAAGATGAGGTCATCGTTGCTCTGACCAGCGGGCACCATTGGGAACACCTTCTCGTTCTCTTCAACCCGGAAGTCGACGACGACTGGTCGATCGTTGATTGAGTTCGCTTTGTCAATCGCCGCTTCGGCTTCTTGAGGGTCTTCGACGCGGATACCGACGCAACCCATCGACTCGGCCCACTTCACGAAGTCGGGCAACGTGCCAGAGAGGTTCACTTCGCTGTAGCGCTCGCCGTAGAACATCTCCTGCCACTGGCGCACCATGCCGAGGTACGAGTTGTTCAAGATGCCGATCTTCACTGGGATTTTTTCCAGCGCGGCCGTGACAAGTTCTTGTGCGGTCATCTGGAAGCAACCGTCGCCGTCGACGGCCCACACCGTCTTGTCGGGTCGGCCGACCTTTGCACCGATCGCCGCGGGGACTGCAAAGCCCATCGTGCCGAGACCGCCGGAGTTCACCCAGGTGTACGGCTCTTCAAACTTCCAGTATTGGCTCGCCCACATCTGGTGCTGGCCGACGCCAGACACCACGATGGTGCCCTCTGGTGCGCCATCGCGCAACTTCTCGAGGCAGAACTGCGGCTTGAGAGCGGCACCTGGCTCGCTCTGGTCGTAAGCAAGCGGGAACTGCTCGCGCCAACCACTCACTCGGCTGCGCCACGGGCCGACATCCGCCTGCTTCTCCCCCGACTGCAACATGTCTTTGATCGCTTTCACGATTTCTTCGATCACCAAGCGACAGTCGCCGACGATCGGCACGTCGGGGCGACGCACTTTGCCCTGCTCTGCCGGGTCGATGTCGACGTGGATGATCTTTGCGTCAGGAGCGAACGCCGCCACCTTGCCGGTGACGCGGTCGTCGAAGCGCGAGCCGAGCGCGATGAGCAGGTCGCTCTTTTGCATCGCGGTGATCGCGGTTGCAGTGCCGTGCATGCCCGGCATGCCGAGGCAGAGCGGATGCGAGTCAGGGAATGCACCGCGCGCCATGAGCGTGGTGACAACCGGAATCTGCGTGAGCTCGGCAAGTTCGCGCAACACGCCGGCTGCGCGGGCCTTCAGCACGCCGCCACCCACATAGAGCACCGGTTGCTTGGCCGCAAGAATCATGCGCGCCGCTTCTTTGATCATCTTGGCGTGGCCCTTCACGTTGGGTCGATAGCCGGGCAGGCTGTCGAGCACTTCGTCGTCGCTTGGCCAGTACCACTCCATCGTGTTCTGCAACACGTCTTTTGGCAGATCGATGAGTGTGGGGCCCGGGCGACCGGTGGTCGCGATGTGAAACGCCTGGCGCACGACCATGGGGATGTCTTGCGCGCTCATCACCAGCTCGTTGTGCTTGGTGATGCTGCGAGTGATGCCGACCGTGTCGCACTCCTGGAATGCGTCGGTGCCAATCGCCGCCGTCGGCACTTGACCGGTGATACCGACCATCGGGATGGAGTCCATATATGCATCGCACAATGGCGTGACCAGGTTGGTTGCAGCTGGGCCGCTCGTCACCATCGCAACACCGGGTTTGCCGGTCACATGTGCGTAGCCCTCGGCCATGTGGCCGGCGCCTTGCTCGTGTCGCACGAGGATGTGGCGGATCTTCGACTCGAGCAACGGATCGTACGCAGGAAGAATGCAGCCACCCGGCAGACCAAACATCACTTCGACGTTCTCGTGCTCAAGTGAGCGGATGAGGGCTTGGGCTCCGGTGAGTTTTTCTTTCATGTTCGTGCCTTTCTTCAAGTCTCGCTGTGGATTTCGTGTTTTGGTTCTTGGTTGATTCGTTTTTGGGTTTCTTTGTTGATTTTTGGGAATAAAAAAACCTCCCCTTCGGGGAGGTTGAGCGCACGCGTATGGAGGCGTGCGCTTAGGGAATTACTACGAGAGCGACCACGATGCTGCGTCGGCTCGTCATAGTGGATTCAGTCTGCCAGCGAAACCGAGGGGTTTCCAACCTGCGGGAGTGAAGGTCAGTTCGTTCGCGGGGGCTATTGGCCCGGTCGCGCTACCACCAACACGCGCCGTTGCAGGTCGCTGGCAGAGATTCGCACCGGGGTGGGCCCGGCGACCTGCGACGACTGCAATGGATCAACGACCTGCACCTCGCCGCTGAGGGCGATGTTCACCTCTGTGCGAACCCCCGGCACCCGCTGCGCGAGCAACCTGCACACGGCAGCAGCGCGGGTGCGCGCAAGATCGCGCAACAC